>JAJYRV010000179.1 GCA_021793935.1 Actinomycetes bacterium
GGGTCGTCGTCGACGGGGAGATCGCCACCGTCGGGATCACCGAGTACGCTTCTGAAGCGCTCGGCGACGTCGTCTACACCGAGCTTCCCCCGGCGGGCGAGGAGGTCACTGCGGGAGAAGTGTGCGGCGAGATCGAGTCGACCAAGAGCGTCTCCGACCTCTACTGCCCCGTCAGCGGGGTCGTGACGGAGATCAATGGCACCCTGGTCGACTCCCCGGAACTCGTCAACGATGAACCGTACGGAAGCGGCTGGCTATTCAAGGTGAAGGTCTCTGAACTCGGCGAGCTCATGGACGCCGAGGAGTACGCAAGCCACATAGGGGAATAACATTGTCGCACTTGTTTCGTGACCGCCACATCGGCACAACAACGGCGGATCAGGCGCACATGCTCAGCCGGATCGGGGTGGGCAGCACCGAAGAACTGATGAAGCGGGCGTTGCCCGCGACCATCCTCTTGGAGGATCACGAGGACGCCGACCTGGGCGTGCCACCGGCCGCGTCCGAGGCTCAGGTGCTCGCGGAGCTGCAACAGTTCGCGCGCCGCAACGAGGTTTTCACCTCGATGATCGGTCAGGGTTACTACGACACGGTGACCCCTTCGGTCATTCAACGTCTCATTCTTGAGGACCCCGCCTGGTACACCGCCTATACGCCCTACCAGCCGGAAATTTCGCAGGGGCGCCTGGAGGCGCTCATCAATTTCCAAACGATGGTCACCGACCTCACCGGCCTCGACGTCGCCGGCTCCTCGATGCTCGATGAGGGCACCGCCGCAGCCGAAGCGATGTTGCTGAGCATGCGGGTCAGCCGGCGTGACCGGCGGTTCCTCGTGGACCGCAACACCCTCCCGAGAACGAAACAGATCATCCGCGACCGCGCGGCGGCGATGGGAATTGAACTCGTGGAGATCGAGGTGGCCGACACTCCCGATCCCGCCCTGTTCGAGGACGCCGGCGGCGTCCTACTGTCCACCCCCGGCGCGGACGGATCCTTGCCGGCCTTTTCCCAACTGCAGGCCTGGGCGGACGCGGCCCACGAGGCGAAGGCATTAGTGACGGCGGTGACTGACCTCCTCGCGAGCACCCTCGTCATCGACGTGAGAGCTTGGGGAGCAGACATCGCCGTGGGCACAACCCAACGCTTCGGGGTCCCCATGGGGTTCGGCGGGCCTCACGCGGGCTTCCTCGCGGTCCGTTCCGGGCTAGAACGCCAACTTCCTGGTCGCCTCGTCGGCGTGAGCAAAGATGCCAATGGTGAGGTCGCCTACCGGCTCGCCCTGCAAACCCGGGAACAACACATCCGCCGGGAGAAGGCGACGTCGAACATCTGCACCGCCCAGGTATTGCTCGCGGTGATGGCCTCGATGTACGCGGTCTATCACGGTCCGGAGGGTCTGCAAGCGATCGCCACCCGCGTGCACGAACACGCCCGGGCGATCGCGGCCGGCGCGCACGAACGGGGCATCCCCGTGCTCAAGGCGGACTTCTTCGACACCGTCGCCCTCGGCGTGGAAGGCAGGGCGGAGGAGCTGCGCGCCGCCCTCGCCCAGCGGGGCATCAACATCCACGTCGCGGACCCGGACACGGTGCAGATCGCCGCCGATGAACTCACGACGGGGGAGATCGTCGCCGAGGTACTCGAGGCCCTCTCCGGTTTCGGGTCGGAACGCGGTACCGAACCTGTCGGTATCGCGGAGGAATCCCGGCGCTCCACGCCATTCCTCACCCACCCGGTGTTCAACAGCTACCACACCGAAACCTCGATGATGCGCTATATCACCGAGCTCGGGCACAAGGACTTCGCTCTCGACCGGGGAATGATCCCGCTGGGTTCGTGCACCATGAAGCTCAACTCGGCCACGGAGCTCGCCGCGCTGACGTGGCCGGAATTCTCGCGAATCCATCCCCACGCTCCGAGCGAACAGGTCGGTGGCTACCTCGATCTCATCGATCAGCTCCAACGCTGGCTGGCCGGGATGACCGGATACGCCGCGGTGAGCGTGCAACCCAACGCCGGATCCCAAGGGGAGCTCGCCGGCCTGCTCGCGATCCGCAGGTACCACGACTCCCGCGGAGAAACCCAGCGCGACCTGTGCCTCGTCCCCGCGAGTGCCCACGGCACGAACGCCGCCTCGGCGATCCTCGCCGGATACAAGGTCAAGGTCGTCGCCACCGCCGACAACGGCGATATCGACCTCGATGATCTCGCCCGACTACTGGGCGAGTTCGGGGATCGCATCGGGGCAATCATGGTGACCTATCCCTCCACCCACGGTGTCTACGAGGGCGGGATCCGCGAGGTGTGCGCTGCCGTCCACGAGGCCGGCGGGCAGGTCTACATCGACGGCGCGAATTTCAATGCTCTCATCGGTTGGGCCCACGCGGGCAAATTCGGGGGCGACGTCTCGCACCTGAACCTGCACAAGACGTTCGCCATCCCCCACGGGGGCGGCGGGCCCGGCGTCGGCCCGGTCGCCGTCGCCGAGCACCTGCGCCCCTTCCTCCCCGATGCGGAGCAGGGGCCGGCGATCAGTTCCGCCCCGTACGGCTCCGCGCTCATCCTCACGATCTCCTGGGCCTACATCCGGCTCATGGGAGCAGAGGGCCTGCGGGAGGCGACGACGGCGGCAGTTCTGCACGCGAATTACATCGCCGAGGAACTCGATGCGCACTATCCGGTGCTATACCGGGGGGAACGCGGGCACGTCGCCCACGAATGCATCATCGACCTTCGCGGACTCACCGCAAGCACCGGCGTCACCGTCGACGATGTTGCCAAACGGCTCATCGACTACGGTTTCCACGCGCCCACGATGAGCTTCCCGGTGGCGGGTACACTCATGATCGAGCCGACCGAGTCGGAGGATCTGAAGGAGATCGACCGCTTCCTCGCCGCGATGATCGCGATCCGCGAGGAGATCCGGCGCGTGGAGAACGGCGAATTCGATGCCGGGGAATCCCCGCTGCGCAACGCCCCGCACACGGCGGAGAGCCTCACGGGCGAATGGGACTATCCGTATTCGCGGGCCGAAGCGGTCTACCCGGCGGGAACTACCGCGCGGAAATACTGGCCACCAGTTCGGCGCATCGACGGCGCGTACGGGGACCGGAACCTCATGTGCTCCTGCCCGCCGATCGAGGACTTAGCAGAGTAGGGGAGCGGGCACGTTTGTGACCTTTCCCTCGTGGCGGGGAATAAAACCGAAGGCCCCGTGATTATAATGTCTAGGTGCCGCTTCGCCCGCACCTGCGACCGCCACTAGTTCCGCCACCTCGCCGAAAGGTTCTCCTTGCCTTCTGATCGTCCCGTTCGTGCTGTGTTACCACGTGAATACTCCCACCCGGCGTTAAAGAATGCGCTTTCTAAAGCGGTCGCTCAAGGAAATATTGAGGCGGCAGACTTCCGCGCGGCATGTGAAGATGCCGGCGTTGCTCCCCGCCGATTGAAGCAGGTGTTTAAAGCCATGCAGGAAGCAGGTGTCACTGTGTCTGGGATTCAGGCAACCGCGGTAGCAACCGCGAAGACCCGAACCACCACCACCGCGAAAGTGGAGGAGGAAACAGTCGAGGAGAAGCCGGCGAAGAAGACCGCCAAGGCCGCGACCACGAAGGCGACAGCGAAGAAGACCACCGCGAAGAAGGCTGCGGCGACCAAGGCCGCCCCGAAGAAGGCGACCGAGGAGCCCGAGGCCGAACAGGACGAGGAACTCGAAGCGGAAGACGTCGATCTCGAGGAAGACCTCGAGGAGGACCCTGCCGCCGAGGCGGATGACGCCGACGGCGAAGAAGAGGATGGCGAGGAGGCGGAGCCGAAGAAAACCGGCCAAGCCACCGAGGAGGAGGATGAGACCCGCGGGTTCGTCTTCTCCGATTCCGACGAGGAGGACCAACCGGCGCAGCAGGTCGTCACCGCGGGTGCGACCGCCGACCCGGTGAAGGACTACCTCAAGCAGATCGGGAAGGTCGCCCTCCTCAACGCCGAGCAAGAAGTCGAGCTCGCCAAGCGGATCGAAGCGGGCCTCTTCGCTGAGGAGAAGCTCGCCGAAGAGGGCGACGACATCGCTCCGAAACTCCGCCGGGAACTGCGCTGGATCGTCCGCGACGGGCGCCGGGCGAAGAACCACCTGCTCGAGGCGAACCTCCGACTCGTGGTGTCCCTCGCCAAGCGTTATACCGGACGCGGAATGCTGTTCCTCGACCTCATTCAGGAAGGGAACCTCGGGCTCATCCGCGCAGTCGAGAAATTCGACTACACGAAGGGCTACAAGTTCTCCACCTACGCCACCTGGTGGATCCGGCAGGCGATCACCCGGGCGATGGCCGACCAGGCCCGCACGATCCGGATCCCGGTGCACATGGTCGAGGTCATCAACAAGCTCGCGCGGGTCCAGCGGCAGATGCTCCAAGACCTCGGGCGCGAACCCTTGCCGGAGGAACTCGCCGAAGAGCTCGACATGACCCCCGAACGGGTTGTTGAGGTGCAGAAGTATGGGCGTGAGCCCATCTCGCTGCACACCCCGTTGGGGGAAGACGGCGATTCGGAGTTCGGTGACCTCATCGAAGACGCCGAGGCGGTTGTTCCCGCGGACGCGGTCTCGTTCACCCTGCTGCAAGAACAACTGCACTCGGTGCTCGACACGCTCTCCGAACGCGAGGCCGGAGTGGTGCAGATGCGCTTCGGACTCACCGACGGTCAGCCCAAGACCTTGGACGAAATCGGTAAGGTCTACGGCGTCACCCGCGAACGGATCCGCCAGATCGAGTCAAAAACGATGTCGAAACTGCGCCACCCCTCACGGTCGCAGGTTCTGCGCGACTACCTCGACTAGGACTCGCGCTCGAGGAATACTCTCGGCGCCGCACGCGCGAGAATTGAAGGGCCAGAACAGAAGGGGCCGCCCAGCGATCTGGGCGGCCCCTTCGTCGTCGTAGAACGGCTTAATCCTCTTCGAGGAGACGCGCTGATTCGTCTTGGATATGGGTCGCGACGTCGGCCAGCGCGTCCGCGTGCTTACGCCCGTGGTGCGCGCAGAAGTTGAGCTCGCCGTACGGCATAGTCACTCGCACGTAGG
>JAJYRV010000180.1 GCA_021793935.1 Actinomycetes bacterium
CCCCATGTGCGCGTCACCGTAGGCGAACGCTCCCCTGCCGATCCGAGTGAGCTTCTGGGCGAGGTCGGCGGCGACGACGGCGGATGCGCCGACCGCGTAGATACACGTGCGGTGGGCGCGGGATAAAGCGTCGATGGCCCCGCTCAGGTTCTCCAGGTCCAACAGGTGCGCGGTGTCTACCACGGCCTGCGCGTCCAACTGGGCGATCTTCCGCACGACCGAGGCGAGGTCATCGCCCTCGGCGATATCACCCTCGGCCTGGGGTGGGGCGGAGCGTCCCTGTTCGGCCGCGAGCGCGAGCCGGAGCTCCGAATACCCGTCGAGGTCGAACACTCGGCAGAACCGGCTCACCGTTGCTTGCGACACCCCTGCCGTCTGCGCCAAGGTGCGGATCGACATCGCGGCGCATTCGGCCGGGGCGGCAAGGATCGTCTTCGCCACCAACCGGTGCGCCTCGCCCAACTGGTCGAGCTGCCCACGGATCCGTGCCGTGATCGCCCGTTCACTCATCCTAAGGTCCTTCCCAACTCCCGCACGGCGCTGCGAATGCCCGAGGGGTCGCGGTCGCGATGCGGGTTGGGCCGATGGCGCGCGAGCGCCTCGCCCGCGGTCGTCGCGTTCACACCGGCCAGGAGCGACACGAGCGCCACTCGCACCGACCCCTCCGCCTCATCGAGCGCCGCCCTCGCCCGATCCTCGCTCACCCCGCTCGCCTGCCGCAGGATCCCCACCGAGCGGGTACGGAGCTTCTCGTTCGTCGGGATCATGTCGATCATGAGGTTGCTGTACGCCTTCCCCAGCCGGACCATCGCCGCCGTCGAGAGGGCGTTGAGCACCATCTTCTGCGCCGTGGCTGCCTTGAGGCGGGTGGAACCGGTGAGTACCTCGGGCCCGGTGTCGGGCAGGATCGCGATGCGGGCGAGCGCGGTGAGCGGGGCGGCGGGGTTCGTGGAGACGAGAACGGTGGGGAGCTCTCTGCTCGTTGCTTTTGCGAGGGCGCCGCGGACGAACGGGGTGCGCCCGGAGGCGGTGAGCCCAACGATGAGGTCGCGGGTTCCCGCCTCGTGCGCGATCGTCTCGCCGGCGAGGGCGTCGTCCTCCGCGCCCTCGACCGCGAGGGTCATCGCCTCGAGCCCGCCCGCCAGGTGTGCACGGACCTGCGAATCGTCAACGTTGAAGGTCGGCAGCAGTTCGACGGCGTCGAGCACGCCCATCCGCCCGGAGGTTCCCGAGCCTACGTAGTGCACAGTTCCCCCGCGGGTGAGCGTCTCCACCACGAGATCGGCTGCGGCGGCGATCTCGGGTCCGACCGCAGCGACAGCTGCGGCGACGCTCGCGTCGGCGCTGAGGAGGGTCTCAACGATGTCGACCGTCGACCGGGTGTCGAGGTCGAGCGATGCCGGGTTCGGTTGCTCGGTACTCCAGTGCAGATCACCGGTTGCTACCATTGTGCGTTCTCCTTTTGCACTCGCACCCGCCGCGCCCTGGCTGCGGGCCTCTCCGTCGCGACTGGGGTGCGTACCCCCAGGATCGATGCTCGCTCGGCGCCCGTCGCCGTCCTTCCTGCGCGGCCGGGAACGACCCCAGGTTGGCCGCGGGCCGAGAGGTAGCCTAGCAAGGCGAAGAGGTAGGCCTCTTTGGCGTCCGCGGGGAGTCCGAGATCGTCCGTGATCATGAGCGGAGCCTCGAGGTGCACTCGGAGTCGCTCGAGGAGGAACGGGTTTCGCGTGCCGCCCCCGGATGCGACGACCCTCTCGAGGGCGAAGGCGTTGATTGCCTCGCTAGCGGTGCGAGCGGTGAGTTCGGTCAGCGTGGCGAACAGATCGGGTCCTTCGAGGTGGCGGGGCCCGAGGCGCTCGCGCACGTACTCGGCGTGGAAGTACTCCGTGCCGGTGGATTTGGGCATCGGACGTCGATAGAACGGGTCGGCGAGGAGCACCTCGAGCGCGTCGGCGTTGATCCGGCCGGACCGGGCGACCTGCCCGCCCTCGTCACGCGGGCGCCCGAGCAGGCGCCGGGCGGCGGCATCGATGAGGCAGTTCGCGGGCCCGGTATCTCCCGTCACGGCCTCGCCGCTACCGACGATGGTGATGTTGGCGATCCCGCCGAGGTTCAGGCCCGCGGTGGGGCGCTCCCCCAGCCAGAGCAGGTCCAGCGTGGACGCGAGGGGCGCGCCCTGGCCGCCCGCGGCGACGTCTGCGGACCGGAAGTCGGAGATGACCGGGGCGGCCGTGGCCGCGTGGATCCAGGCGGGGTTGCCGATCTGCAGAGTGCCCTTGACCTCGCCCTCCTCCACCCAGTGGTACAGGGTCTGCCCGTGGCTGGCGATGAGGTCGACGGGCCCCGCCTGCGCGATGGCGCGGCGTGCGGCCCGGCCGAACTCCTGGCCCACTTCAGTATCGAGCCTCGCCCACATCCCGGCGTCGCTCGTGGCCGGCGGGATGACGCCGAGGATCCGGTGCCGGAGCTCGGGGTCCCAGGGATATTCCCCATGCCAGTGCAAGGTCATCGTGAGGGTCTCTTCGTCAGCGGTGAGGTCCGCGACGGCCATGTCGATGGCGTCGATGGACGTGCCCGAGAGGATTCCTAGTACCCTCATCCGCTACTGCCCATCAGGTTCACCGCGGCCGCCGCGTTGACGGCCCCGATCCCGTGCATCGCGATGAGGTTCTTCACCTCGGGAGCGGCGCTCATCACCCCGCCGTGGACGACGAGCGCGCCGGGATGCACGGCGAGGACGCCGGCGAGCGCGCGGGCTTCCTGCGGGTCGCTGAGGGGGTTGCGAGTGAGCACGATCGCCCGGCTGCCGTCCCCGATCTCGGCACCGGCCGGCCCGGGGGTTGCCTCGATCCCCTCGGCGGCGAAAGCAGGAAGGAGGGGATTGCCGAGGTTCCCGGAGGCGTAGTTGACTCCCCGGCGCGCGTCGAACACCACCGGGGCGCCGGTCACGCGAACGTCGCCATGGGATCGCAGCGACGCGCTCGCGACTCGGCTGCCGAGCAGGGCAAGTTCGGCGCGGGCGGCCTCGGCACACTCGATTCCCGGCCACCGCGCGGGCAAGGGATCCTCGGGCTTCCTTCGCAGCGTCGCATTCCGCCGGGCGGATTCCCGCAGCGCGGATTCGCTCAACCGCCCGGAGCCAACGGCCTGCTCGATCGCCGTCCGCGCGCGATAGAAGTCCGCCTCGGCGCTCGATTGGTGGGGGGCGTCGAGGAGTAACAGGTCGGCGCCGGCCGCGAGCGCCCGCACGCACGCTTCCCCGAGTTCGAGCGACTGGGTGATCGCGCGCATCCCGAGGGCGTCGGTGACGAGCGGGCCGCGATGGCACAGGTCGCGGGCACCCTGGTATG
Source organism: Actinomycetes bacterium (assembly GCA_021793935.1). Next base: position 3,351 of record JAJYRV010000180.1, read on the forward strand.
CCCACCTCGACAGGGTCGCGGGGTCCGGGCCCCGTTCGGGAACGACGACGTGGGCGACCATCACCCCGTCGGGCCCGGCGTCGAGGAAGGGTTGTTCGTCCCGGTCTCGCAACGTCTGCTGGTCAGCGGTGAGGGTCGGCAGCCCCACGTGACTATCGACGTTCGTGGCACCATGGCCGGGGAAGTGCTTGCCGACCGAGGCGACCCCCGCCTCGCGGAGCCCTTCGACGAAGGCGCGGCCGTGCCGCCCGACAAGCGCCGCATCGGCGCCGAACGAGCGTACCCCGACGACCGGGCTGAGCGGTTCGCTCGCGACGTCCAACACCGGCCCGAGGGCGACGTCGATGCCCGCGACGGCGATGAGGCGCCCGTATGCGGCGGCCACCCGCCGCGTCGTGCCCTCGTCGTCGAGGATCCCTAACGCAGCATTTCCCGGGATCGAGGATCCGGTTGCCGCTTCCAGCCGGCTCACGTCGCCGCCTTCTTCGTCGCTCGCGACGACGGCGTCCGGTCTCGCCGCGCGGATCTCGTCGGTGAGGTGGCGGGCTGTTTCGATATCGGGGACGTTCTCGGCGAAGAGGATCACGCCGGCGAGGTTCTCTGCCAGGGCGCGCGCCACCCACGCGGGGAGGCTGGTGCCGGAGAAGCCGGGCATGAGGACTGCGTGGGCGATGCTCATCCCTTCACCGCCCCGGCCGACAACCCGGAGACCAGGCTTCGTTGCACCGCGACGAAGAAGATGATCACCGGCACCGTGATGAGGGTCGAGGCCGCCATGATCGGGCCCCAGTCGGCGCTGTGCTGGCCGAAGAAGCGCTGGAGCCCGATCGCGACGGTGAACTTCTGATCGTCCTGCAGGAACGTGAGCGCGAAGATGAACTCGTTCCAGGCGGTGATGAACGCGAACACGCTGGTGGCCACCAGCCCGGGAGCAACGAGCGGGAACAGGATGCTCCAAAACATCCGGTTCCACGACGCTCCGTCGATGTAGGCCGCTTCTTCGACCTCGATGGGTACTGCGGCGACGAAGCCCCGTAACATCCACACGGCGAAGGGCACGCTGAAGGCGAGATAGACGATGGATAACCCGAGGAGGGAGTTGAGCATCTGCAGGTTGCGTGCCTGCAGGAACAGCGGGATCACGAGCGCCTCGAGTGGAACCATCTGGGCGATGAGGATCATGATGAGGATCGCCGTCCGGGATTTGAACCGGAACCGGGCGACCGCGGTTGCCGCGAGTAACGCCAGCAGCGCCGACAGGCCCACGGTGACGGTTGCTACGAGCGCGGAGTTGGCCATGAACCGGCCGAACCCGGCTTGCCCGAGGACCCTCTCGAAGTGCCCCAGCGTGAACCCTTGGGGCAGGACGTTGCCGCCGCGGATCGCGGCCGCGGGATCCACGGCGGTGGAGATCATCCAGTAGGCGGGCAGGAGGAAGAAGATCAGGCACGCGATGATCCCCAGAGCTTGGAGGAACACGCGCAGCGTTTTGCGTGGCCGAATCCGCATCAGAACTCCTCCTCCTTGAACAGGGTGCGCACGTAGACGATGGTGATGAGCATGAGCACGGCCGTGAGCACCACGGCGATCGCCGAGCCCATTCCGTACTTGCTCTGCGCGAACGATTGGACGTAGGCCCACACCCCGAGGTTGAAGACTTCCGGGTTCGTGCCTCCTCCCCCGGGCAGGAGCCAGATCTGGGTGAAGACCTTGAAATCCCAG
>JAJYRV010000181.1 GCA_021793935.1 Actinomycetes bacterium
CGATCCCGGCTGGGACCTTCCGGAAAACCTCGCCCGGTGGGAAGAGTTCCTCACCGGGCAGGGGAGGACCTGGAGTGAGGTCGGCACCGTGACGGCCTCTCACCTGCACCGTGATCACCTGGGGCTCGCCGGTGAGTTCCACCGCCGCTCGGGTGCGCGGCTCGTCATGCACGAACATGAAGCCCAGGCCGCCGGTGCCGCGGGCCAGGCGCAACGTGAGGGGCGGGATTTCCAGGCCAACCGGCTCACCCGAAGCTACACGCTGATGACGCCGGAGCGCCTCGAGCAATTCGGCGTGCCCGAGCATCGGCGGGAAGAGCTTCGGACCATCCCTCCCGTGATGACGTTTCCTCAGCCGCACATCAGGATTGTCGACGGCGAGGCGCTGCCCATCCCCGGACGTTCAGTCATTGCTCACTGGACGCCGGGCCACACCGGCGGGCACCTCTGCCTCGTCGAAGAGGCGACCGGCGTGATCTTCACGGGTGATCACGTCCTTCCCGGGATCAACAGCGGGATCGGTCTGGGCGGGCGCTCGCCCACCAACCCGATCGCGGATTACCTTCGCAGCCTCGACCGGGTTTCCGAATTCGATTCCTACCTCGCCGCCCCGGGCCACGGGCAACGGTTCCGAGGGCTCGCCCGGCGCGCGCAGAAGCTCGCCTCCCATCACCGTCAGCGTTCCCAGGAGGTCGGCGCGGCCATGCCGACAAGCAACACGGTCTGGGAGATCGCCGCCCGGATCAGGTGGAGTGACGGTTTCGAAAACCTGCAGGGTTACAAACTTAGCTCCGCGTTATCCCAGGTCGCGATGCATATGGAATACGTGCGGGGCAGGGGAGCGCAGTAGGCGCGAGACGGCGTGAAACACTGCCCCGCGCCTCCGCGCGGCTCGGGCTAGTTCCCTAACACGCGTGCGCGCCCGGCCTCCAACCGGGCCACCGGCACTCGGTATGGAGAGCAGGAAACATAATCGAGTTCGGCGTCGTGGAAGAACCGAATCGACTCCGGGTCCCCGCCGTGCTCGCCACATACCCCCATCGTGAGCGCGGGTTTCGTTGAGCGACCACCCGCGACACCTGCGCGGACAAGTTCGCCCACGCCGTCGCCGTCGATCGTTTCGAACGGCGAAATGGTGAGCACGCCGTTCTGCAGGTACATCGGGAAAAAGGACGACTCGACGTCGTCCCGAGAGAAGCCCCAGGTGGTCTGGGTGAGGTCGTTCGTTCCGAAGGAGAAGAAGTCGGCTTCCTCCGCGATCCGGTGGGCGGTGAGCGCCGCGCGGGGGAGTTCGATCATGCAGCCCACCGCGATCGAACGCTCGCCGAGCACCTCATCCATGATCTCCTCGGCCATGTCCCGAACAATCTGCAGTTCCCGGATGGAGCCGACGAGGGGGACCATGATTTCCGGCTCCGGGTGCTTGCCCTGTTCCCGTAGGATCTGGGTCGCCTCGATGATCGCGCGGATCTGCGCCCGGTACAGCCCCTCCATCCTCAACCCCAGGCGCACTCCGCGAAGTCCGAGCATCGGGTTCGCCTCGTGGATCTGCTGCAGCGCGGCGAGCAATCGCTCTGACTCCGCGGCGTCTTCCCCGCGCTCCTTGGCGAGCGCCACGTCGACGGAAGTCTCCACGAGGTCGGGCAGGAATTCGTGCAATGGCGGATCGAGCAGCCGGATCGTCACGGGGAGGCCGTCCATCGCGTCGAGGAGTTCCACGAACGCATCGCGTTGGAGCGGAAGGAGCGCCTCGAGCGCCGCGGTCTCCTCCTCGGGCGTGCTTGCGAGGACGAGGGCCTCAACATACTTGCGACGCTCACCCAGGAACTGGTGCTCGGTGCGGCACAGCCCGATCCCTTGGGCCCCGCGCTCGCGGGCGCGGGCGGCGTCCTGCCCGGTGTCGGCGTTTGCTCGTACCGCCATCCGCCGGGTGGCATCCGCGTGGGTGAGGAGCCGGTCCACGGAGGTGACGAGTTCGGCGATGTCGTCGTTCGCCGCGACCTCCAACGCGGCCTCGAGCCCCTCGGCGATGTAGACCGACGTGGCGGAGTCGACGACGTCCACCTCCCCGGCGAACACCTCGCCGGTCGTGCCATCGATCGCGATGACCTCCCCCTCGGTCAGGGTGTGCTCCCCGACCCGCAGGGTGCGGGCCGGGTAGTCGACGTCGAGCTCCTCCGCCCCGACGACGGCGCAGGTGCCCATTCCGCGGGCGACGACCGCCGCGTGCGAAGTGCGCCCACCGCGCGCGGTGAGGATCCCCTTGGAGGCGAGCATCCCCGGCAAGTCATCGGGGTTCGTCTCCTTGCGGACGAGGATGACGTCGGCGCCCTCTTCCTGCCGGGCGATCGCGTGCGCATTATCGAAGGCAATCTCGCCGACGGCGGCGCCGGGGGAGGCGCCCATCCCCGTGGTGAGGCGGATGGCTTTCTGATCGTTGGCGAATTGGGGGAACAACAGCTGCGAAAGCTGGCCGCCGTTCACCCGCACGAGCGCTTCATCCATCGTGATGAGGCTTTCGTCAACGAGCTGGGTAGCGATCCGGAACGCCGCCGACGCCGTACGCTTACCCACCCGGGTCTGCAGTAGCCAGAGCTTCCCGCGTTCGATCGTGAACTCGATATCGCACAGGTCCCGGTAGTGGGTCTCCAAGCGGCGCATCGCGTGGATGAGCTCGCCGTAACTCTTCGGGTCGCGCTCTTTGAGATCGTTCAGGTGCAACGGGGTGCGGATTCCCGCGACGACGTCTTCACCCTGGGCGTTGGGCAGGTAGTCCCCGTAAATTCCGGAGTGGCCCGAGGAGGGGTCGCGGGTGAAGGCGACGCCCGTGCCGGAGGTCTCGCCCATGTTTCCAAACACCATCGCTTGAATGTTGACGGCGGTGCCCAGGTCGTGTGGGATCCGTTCACGCCGGCGGTAGAGCTGTGCCCGCTCGCTGTTCCAGGATCCGAACACCGCTTCGATGGCGAGGTCGAGCTGCTCGCGCGGGTGCTGGGGAAACTCCCGGTCGCATTCGCGCTGCACGATGCCCTTGTAGGTGTCCACGAGTTCCTTGAGCGCCGTGACGTCGAGGTCGACATCGGCGCTGATACCGCGATCCCGTTTGATCGCTTCGAAAGCTTCGTTGAACGGTTCCGGGGAAGCGCCGAGCACGGTCTCGGCGAACATCGCGATGAGTCTGCGGTAGGAGTCCCACGCGAAGCGTTCATCGCCCGAGGATTCCGCGAGGCCCTTCACGGCGGCATCGTTGAGCCCGACGTTGAGAACCGTATCCATCATCCCCGGCATCGAGTGCTGCGCACCGGAGCGGACCGACACGAGCAAGGGATCGTGGAAATCCCCCAACTGCCGGTGCATCTCATCCTCGATCGCCCGCAGCGCCGTCGTCACCTCTACCCGCAGCTGCGGCGGCAGCGTCCCGTCGTGCAGATACGCGCGCGAGGCCTTGGTGGTGATGGTGAATCCCGGGGGGACCGGCAGTCCCAGATTTGTCATCTCCGCGAGGTTGGCACCTTTGCCGCCGAGAAGTTCTTTGAGGTCTTTGTTGCCCTCGTTGAAGGCGTATACGTACTGAGCCATGGGTGTCTCCGTCCTCGAAGGGCTGGCGGGTCGGCGCCAGGGGTTCCCTTACATAGGGATTTTGCCGGAGTTTTCGGCTCATAGCAGTAGCTGGGCGAGAGGGAACGGAGTCCGGATGTGACGAGTGAACAACTTGGGCGAAATTTAGTGGTGGGTTCGGGCGCGGATCCGAGGGGTCCTTCGCTGTCGAGGGGCGGCGGAGGGCGCGAGCATGGCGCGTGATTTCAGCGCAACGGCGCCGTGCATACGTGCGGGACCGGGTCGGGACGTGGGCGCAGGGTGCGGTGTTTCACAAATTCAAAAGACAATTTCGCGTACTTTTGCTGCCATGGTTCATGGGGCTGCCCTCGGGTCGGGCAACGGGCGGGATCAGCGTGCGCTGACGTTCCCGAAGATTCGCGCGATCGGGGCGAGCACCATGGGGCGGGCCGCGATCCAGGAACCGATGACGACAACCATGGAGGCAACGAAAAGCCAGAACCCCGTCCAGTTGTCCGCATATACACTTGGATCGGCCGATCCTTGCGCCGCGAACATGTGGTTGAGGTTCCGCAACGCCCCGGTGCTGAAGACGAGGGCGACGTGCACGATGATGAACGCGACGAAGTAGATCATCAGCGGGAAGTGGAGGTTTCGGGCCCACTCCACGGGGAACTTCTCGCTGAGCTTCGAAGCCCGTGGCCACGACTCGCTCATCCGGTAGCCGGTGAGGGCCGAGAGCGGGGCCGCGATGAAGATCGTCGCGAAATACGCGAGTTGCTGCAGTGAGTTGTAGTTGACCCAGCCATTGTCGAGCGGCCAGTCCAGCGTGAGGTATTGCAGCAGGGCTGAAACCGCGTTGGGAAACACTTCGGGGCTCGTGGGGATCACCCTCATCCATTGCCCGGTGGCGAAGAGCAGAATGATGAAGATCGCTCCGTTCACGACCCACAGAATGTTCAGGCCCTGGTGGAACCACAGTTGAATGCTGATCTTCTTCGGGTTCTTCTTCGACGCCCAGAAGGCCTCCGGGCGCTCCTGCTTTCGCACGAGGTACCCCGACCGGATGATGAGCACCATCAAAAAAATGTTGAAAAAGTGTTGCCAACCCAGCCACCCGGGGAACCCGACCGGGGCAGATTCTGGCAGGTCGTACTCCCCGGGATACTTCGCGAGGAAGGAGGACATGAAATCCAGTCCGGCGAGCCAGCGGGCAGCGAGCACGACGAGGGTGACGGCCCCGACGATCGCGAGCGCCACGATGGCTCCCGCCCCGATCCACTGCCGGAGCGTGAACCCCCGGAACTTCTTCGGCCCGCCGGCAGGTTCGGCCTCCGGTACGGCAGCAGCGGCAGGAGCAGGCGCGGCGCCCTCCGCCGGGGTCTCGCGCGGCGGGGCCGGGTCCTTCCTCGGAGCCGGGCCGTCCGAGCGCGGGGCTCCCAACGGCTGGCGAATCTCCTCCGTTGCCGACGGCGCGGACGTGGCTGCGGGG
>JAJYRV010000182.1 GCA_021793935.1 Actinomycetes bacterium
CCGGCGAAGCGGCGCCAACTGAGGGCGAGCAGGGCAGGGATGACGAATGCCCCTGCCGCGCCGCCGACGAGTTCTAACCCGAGCGAGGACTCGGGGATCCATGGCACGACGTCCCACACACCGAGCAGATCGGCCGTCGCGAGCCCACCGACCATCGCGACGGCCGCGAGTAAGCCGATGAGGACACTGCGCCAGTACCACCGCTGCGTGGGCATCCGCCACATCGTTGCCATCGTCACCGCCGCCCACATGAGCCAGGAGCGTACTTTCCCCGTGCCGAGGTGCTCCATCGCCTGTCGGAAGATCCGGTCGGCCTCCACCCGGTCAATGCTCGGGCCCAGATACTCGCCCTCATGCACGAGCCCGTCATGGAGCACCGCGGCGGGGAGGAACACGCCGCTGCGCGGAACGAGCCAGGTGAACACGCTCGGCACGGACGCAAGATCGGTGCGGAATGCCGCGACGTCTGCCGGCACGATGAACGGTTCGGCGTACCCGGGAGCCTCGTAGGAGATCTGGCGCAGCATCGCGAACTCCCGCCCGTCGATGCTCAGCAGTTCCAATCGGACGGCGCCGCCAGTCTCGGCGTCGGCGAACCGCGAGCGCGCTACGGTACCCACATCAGGTGGGCGTCCACGAGGCAGTGAAGGAGGTGGAGACAATGGTTTCCACCTCTCCATTCGTCACTGCGGCCACCTCGCGTGCGAGTATGGGCAGGGCGGGCCAGGAAAGCTGCGCGCGGGGCACGTCGATGAGGGCGAGGTTCACCGAGTGCGCGGCATCGAGCAGGTCGGCACTGATATCAGCGCTCACGAGCACATGTGCCCCGGCCCCTGCCGCTGCGAACACGACCTCTTCGTCCGCTCCCGCGGCAACGGCGAGTCGGCCGAAGTCACCTTCCCCGCCCGTCGTTCGGATCGGCGCGGCGGGAAGTTCCTGACCGAGCCGGTGTGCAAGACCGGCAAGCGTGGTTGCTTGCGGGAGGTCTCCGACCCGGCCCCGGCCGCTTCTGCCCGGCGCGGGGTGAACGGCGACGAAGGAGAACGCGGGCTCCTCGTAGGGATGGGCGCGGCGCAGCGCCTCGGTGACGGGCGCGATCGCGCTCAGGGGCACGACCATTTCTAGACGCCGCTCGCTCACCTGCTCGTGTGCGCCCACCTCACCGATCGTCGGGTCAGCGCCCACCTGCGGAGTGAATTCTCCCATTCCCGTAACGGACCAGGCGCAGCCGGTGTAATCCCCCATCGCCCCCGCCCCGGCCGAGGCGAGGGCCTGCCGCAGGGGCTCCGCGTTCTCCTCAGGGGTATACGCGATGAGCATCGCGTATTGCGCGCCGGGTTCGGCAATAAGCGGGCGGCACGGGTCGATGCCGAGAAGTTCGGCGATCGCCCGAGAGATGAGATTGTCAGCCGCGTGGCGAGCGTTGAAGAGAGCTATGTCTGCGCGGATGAGGCGGCGCAGGAGCCGCCCGCGGGCGCCCACGAGCTGGATGCGGTGCGGGCCGGTGAGGACGACGAGGAGCTCGACTCCCGCGGCGATCGCCTCGTCGACGACGTGGTCGGTGAGGCTCGTTGCAAATAGAATCCGCCGCACCTGTTCGCCCATGTCTCCGCTGACGAGTCCGATTGCGGCACCTGGTTCTCCCACGTCTCCGGCGGGGGACAGGACGGCGTTGAGTTGCGCTACTGTGCGCTCCAGATCCTCCATGCTCTGACCCTAGCCACTCGGTCAGACACTGACCAGCAATCAGCCCCGCAATCCGTAGGACGCGCAGGTTGGCGCGCTCGCTCCTGCTCCACAGCGCACCGGGTAATCCTAGGCAGACGCAAACTCGATCGCACTCGTGCACGTGGCGCGATGCAAGAGCGCGATCGGGTTCGTCGCAGCGGATACGACAGGCGGGCTCAGCCGAGCACCGCGGAGAGGAAATCCTTCGTGCGCTGATGATCCGGGTTGGAGAAGATCTTCTCCGGGTGGCCCTCCTCGAGGATCCGACCGCTATCGAACATCATCACCCGGTTGGAGACGTCCTTAGCGAACTGCATCTCGTGCGTGACGATGAGCATGGTGATGTCCGTTTCGCGGGCGACGTCGCGGAGGATCTCCAGCACCTCCCCCACGATCTCGGGGTCGAGGGCCGAGGTCACCTCATCGAGGAGGAGGATCTCTGGGTCCATCGCCAGCGCCCGGGCGGTCGCGACCCGCTGCTGCTGCCCACCGGAGAGTTCGAGTGGGTGAGCGTTCGCCTTGTCCGGCAGACCGACCTTCTCCAGCAGGTCCATCGCCTTATCGGTCGCGTCCTTCTTCGACATCTTCAGCGCGTGCACGGGAGCCTCGATGAGGTTCTCCATCACGGTCATGTTCGGGAAGAGGTTGAACTGCTGAAACACCATCCCGATGCGTTTGCGCATCTCGTTCCTGTGCCGCTCCTTGAGTGCCACCCGTCGGCCATTGCGGTTCTCGTGGGTGAGCGGCTGGCCATTGATGTAGATGTAGCCGGCGTTCGCTTCCTCCAGGGTCATCACGAGGCGCAGGATCGTCGTCTTTCCCGAGCCGGAGGGGCCGATGAGGGTGACCCGGTCACCCTTGTTGACGGAGAAGTTGAGATCCTTGAGCACCACGTGGTCACCGAAGCGTTTCTCGACGTCTTGAAACAAGATCGCTGCGGAGTTGCTCTCGGGCGCCGCGAACTGCGCGGACTGGGGTTCAAGAGGCGTAGACAAGGCGCTTTTCCAATCGAGCGATAAGGAGGGAGGTGGGGTAGGAAGCAAGGAGGAAGATGATTCCTGCCAGCGTGATCGCTTCCGTGTAGCGGAAGTGCGAACCGCCGTAAGTTTGCGCGGCTCGAACCAGCTCGGTCAGCGAGATGACGAACAGGAACGGGGTGTCCTTGAACATCGAGATGACGTAGTTCCCGAGCGCCGGAATCGTCGACCGCAGCGCTTGCGGGATGACGACGGCGAACCAGGTACGCGTTGCCGGCATCGATAGTGCAGTGGTCGCCTCCCACTGCCCCTTGGGCACGGCATCGATTCCTGCCCGATACACCTCGGCCATATAGGTGGCGTAGTGGATGCCGAAGATCGTGATCGCGATCGTCATCCGAGAGGTCTCAGTGAACATGTAGTAGGCGAACGCGAGCTGCACGATGATCGGGGTCATCCGCACGAGGTTGACGAAGAACGTCACCAACATCGTGATCGGTTTCGGGGCGAGGTAGCGGATGATCGCGATGATCAGGCCGATCACCGCCGCGAGCGCCGAGCCCACGATCGTTACGACGAGGGTGACTTTGAGGAATGCGCTGAGCAGGTCCGGAAGGACGTCCCAGACGCGCCACCACTGCCAGAACACATCGTCGTCGGTCATGCCACACCTGCCTCTCGAGAGGTCCCGACCTTCTTGAAGCTGAGGAGATCCTTGAGGGACTGGCCTTGGCCGAGACGGTGTTTGGCGCGAACTTCAAGAGCGTTCATAACTAGCGTGAGAACGTAGGCGATACCGAAGTACAGCAGCAGTCCGACGGTGTAGGAGAAGAAGGTACCGGCGCTGATCCGGAGCTTATCCGTCGCCCACATGAGGTCGTTCATGCCGATGAAGAAGACCGCCGCGGTTCCCTTGAGGAGTTGGATGAGAAGGTTCGCCAGCGACGGCAACATCAATGCCCATGCTTGGGGAAAGATCACTCGGAAGATGCGCTTGTACCGGCCTAGGCTCAGCGCCTGGGTCGCTTCCCACTGGCCCGTCGGCACCGAGTTGATCGATCCGCGCACGACTTCGGCGGCGTAGGCACCATAGTTGAATCCGAGCGCGAGTATCCCCACGAGCATGGAATCGAGTTTGATGTCGAGCAGGATGGGAAGGACGTAATACGCCCAAAACAGCTGCACGACGAGGGAGGTCCCTCGGAAGAACTCGATGATGAACCGGGCGGTTCCCCTGATGAGGATGTTCTTCATCCGGGCGAGCAGGCCCAGGATGATGGCGAGTACAAGGGCGAGAAGCGCGCCGCCCAACGTGAGCTTCATGGTGATCATGAAGCCACTGGTGATGTTGGGCAGCGCCGCTTCTAACGCGTCGAGTTTGTCTTGCATGAGACTAGGAAACTGGTGATCTTACTCAGTGCAGAGTTCCTCAGTGGTGAGGTCTTCAGGAGGAAGGTTTTCCTCGGTGAAGCCATAGTCGCCGACAATTTCCATGTACTTGTCGACGTCACCGGTGATCTTGGCGAGCTCTTCGTTGTAGGCATCGAGGAGCTCGGTGTCTTCCTTGCGGAACACCGTTGAACCGGCACCCACGTCGGGCTCGCCGTCAATGACGGCCTGGAATGCTTCCGTCGTCTCCACGCCGGAATCCGGGTTGTTGTCGACCATCCAGTTGAGCGAGATCGCGGTCATCGCGAACGCGTCCGCGCGGCCGCTGGCGACGACGTCCATTCCGTCTTGAGCGTTGTCCACCTTGGTGGTGTCATCGATGCCCAAGGAGTCGGCGTAGCCGTCTTCGATTCCGCCGGCGAGGACGGCGAGGTGTACGTCATCCCCGGCCTGCACCACGGAGTCGAGGTCGGAAAGGTTCTTCGGGTTGCCTTCAGGAACCATCAGCGTGGTGGTGTACATGATCTCCGGGTCCGAGAACGCCGCTTCTGCGCACCGTTCCGGAAGAATCGACATTCCGGCACTGACCGCATCGTAGCGCTCCGCGTTGAGGCCTGGAATCAAGGCGTTCCAATCGACCTCGACCACCTCGACCTCGTCGACGCCCAGGTTGCCGAAGATCTCTCGGTGCATGTCCACGGTCGCGCCCGTGCCTTCGCCGTCTTCGATCCAGGAGTAGGGGCGTTCTTCAGCAACTGCGAGAACGACCTTGCCTTCTTCTTGGATTCGCTCGAGGGTGTTCATTCCCTCGTCGGCACCGGTATCACCGTTGCCGCCACCTTCACCCCCGGAATCACCACAGGCGGTCATGAGTCCGAGCGCGAGCGCGGCCGCCGCCGCGAGACTTGCTTTGCGTCGCATAGTCATTGTGTTCCTCTCTAGGTTGCTTCACGGAA
>JAJYRV010000183.1 GCA_021793935.1 Actinomycetes bacterium
ATCTCGCGATCGGCGGATTCCGGATCCGCCATCACCGCCCACTGATCGACTACCCGGGAGAACTGGTTCGCATCGATCTGCGTGGCCGAGGCGACGAGGAACTCCTCGCCACTTTCCGGGTGGAGCAGGAGCTCGCGGTGCTTCTCGGTCTTCGTGCATTTGCGGGAAATGAGTTCCGCGTGGTCGCGGGTGATCTTGCCATCCGCGAGCGCTTGGCGCGTGTGGGGGAGGGTGTCCTTCAGGGACTTCGCGAGCTTCACGGTTCGAGTGGAACTCGCGCGGGTCGTGCCCGTGTAGTTCGTCAACCAGGAGGTGAAGGTGCGGTGCCCATCGAGCGCCCACATCCCGCTCGCCTCCGCGGCGCTGACGGCTTCGGCCTGCAGTGCCGCGAGCGCGCGGTTCACGCCCTCGATCGCGATGATCGCTTCGTTCGCGGCAGCCCCTGGCATGCCTCGCCAGTCCAACGCGGCGAACTTCTTGAGCTGACTCGCCATCGCTTCTAGCTCACCCGTGGGCACCCCCGGCGTAGGTGGGGGAGTGGGTGAGGGTTCGGCCGCCACGTCGCCTCCTTTGGCTCTTGCGTGCTGAACGGGTGCTGCTCCTATTGCCACAATCCTATCATACGCATGTTCTAGAGAGCAAGGGGTCTGTGGGAACAATTTAGCACGGCTGTTTCAGGGGCGTTCGCGCTACGATCGCAGCCATGACACGGATAGCGTTCATCGGCACGGGCGGCACCTTCTCGAACGAGGGCACATCGCCGACCGACTACCTGTCATATCTGCACGCCGGGAAAGTGTTGCCCGCCGCCAAGGTGCTGCGCCTCCTGCCGGACGTCGGCGAGTGGGCAACGATCGTTCCCGTCCCGTTCGCGGCGCTGCGCTCAAAGGAGATCGGCCCCGAGCAGTGGATCCGCCTCGCGCGCCGCGTGAGCGAAGTCGCTGCCGATCCGAAGATCGATGGCGTCATCGTCTCCCACGGCACCGGCGCGGTGGAGGAGACCGCCTACTTCCTCCACCTGACCGTCGATGCCGCCGCGCCGATCGTGCTCGTGGGTGCCCAGCGCCCGCCCACGACGATCGGATCGGACGCCCAGAAGAACTTCCTCGACGCCGTCCACTGGATCCGCGCCCACCCCCGCGATCGGGGTGAGGGGCAGGCCGAGGCGAGCGGCGCCGTCGTCGTGATGGATCAGCGCGTCCATAGTGCCCGCGACGCCGCGAAACTCGCGAACCACACCCTGTCCGCGATGGAGTCGCCGGCGGCGGGCCCGCTCGCGCGCGTGAATGCGGACGGCACCCTGACTGCCTATCGCCGGCCGGTGCGCCGCCACACGGCCAGGAGCGAATTCGCCGCGCGGCAGGCGGCGGCGCGGCGAGGGGGCGGCGAGGGTCTGCCCCGGGTGGACATCGTGCATCAGTACGCGGGTGCGGATGCCGCTGCGCTCGATGCGCACGTTGCTGCGGGGGCGCAGGGGCTCGTCGTCGTCGGGTTCCCGCCGGGCACCAACACCCCGGCGATCGAGGAGGCGATCACCGCGCACGCGCAGGCAGGAGTGACGATCGTGCAGGCCTCCCGCGCCATCCGCGACCCGCAGATCCTTCCCCGAGCCGACCTCGCCGGGCGGGTCCTCAACACCGACCTCAGCCCCCAGCACGCGCGGATCCTCCTCATGCTCGCGCTCGCGGAAGGGTATCGGGGCGGCGAGGTGCAGCGGGTGTTTCAGGAGTATTGACGACGGCGCTCGCGGCCGTCCGCGCGGCCCTCGCCCGCCGCTGTGCTCCCCTGGCGAGGAGCGCTGAGGTCGGCCGGGAACCCCGCCCCTGAGATTCCCACCACAAACCGCACCCGAAACGTTTCGATTTCGCGCGAATCGTGGCAACATTGGTCGGTACGCGAAACGTTTCGACACCTGGTGACACGCACTCGATGACAGCACTGACCAACACCGCCCCACTGAACGTTCGCGCCGCGGCTCGTGCCCGGCGCATTTCAATGACCAAATGGGTCCTGCTCCTCGGCTCGATGGCCGCGCTGGGGGCGATGACCACGGATATGTACTTGCCCTCCCTTCCCGAGGTCGCCAGCGAGCTCGGCACCGGGATGTCGCAGGTGCAGTTCACGATCGCCGGCACCCTCATCGGCGGCGCCGTGGGGCAGTTGTTCATCGGCCCGATGTCCGACCGGTTCGGCCGGCGCGCCCCGGTGTTCGTGGGCCTCATCGTTCACGTGATCGCCTCGCTGCTGTGCGCGATCACCTTCTCGGTGGCGCCGCTGTTCGTGCTGCGGATGTTCCAAGGGGTCGGCAACGCCGCGGCCGGGGTCGTGGCGATCGCCGTCATCCGGGACCGGATGAGCGGGGCGGAGGCCTCGGGGCTGCTCTCCCGGCTCATGCTCGTCATCGGGATCGCCCCGCTGCTCGCGCCCACGGTCGGCGCCGCGCTCGCGCACATGTGGGGGTGGCGCTCGATCTTCATCGTGCTCGCGAGCCTCGGGATGTCGTTGCTCGTGCTCGTGTGGAAGTTCCTGCCCGAGACCCTGCCCGCGGCCAAGCGCATCACGAGCACGCGCGAGGTGATGGTCTCCTACCGGGTGCTGCTCGGCGACCGCCGTTTCCTCGCCTACGCGCTGCTTCCCGGCCTCGCGCAGGCGGCGTTGTTCGCCTACGTCGCCGGGTCCCCGTTCGTGCTCCGCGAGGGTTTCAACCTCACCCCGGGGCAGTTCTCCCTGCTCTTCGCCGCGAACGGGCTCGGGCTCGTCATCGCCGCGCAGGTGAACGCTGCGCTGGTGAAGAAGTTCGCGCCGGTGCGGATCATGCGCCTGGCCGCCCCGTTCGCGGCGCTGTTCGCGGTTGCCCTGTTCGTCACCGCCCTCACCGGCTTCGGCGGTATCTTCGGGCTGCTCATCCCGCTGTTCTTCCTCCTCACGGCCAACGCGTTCATCCCGCCGAACGCGTCCGCGCTCGCACTCACCCGCCACGGGGACCGCGCGGGTGGGGCCGCGGCCTTCATCGGCGCGGTGCAGGCGGGCACGGCAGGACTCATGGCCCCCGCCGTGGGGATGCTCGGCGGCGACGGCGCCGCGATGGCAACCGTCATCCTCGCCTCCGTGCTCGTCTCGGTCACGGTGCTCAGCCTCACCGGCGTGTATCGCCGCGGCGGGTGGACGGCGAACCACCCGAGCGAGCCGGAGCTCGCCGAGACGGCCGAGGCAGCCGGCGACGTGCGCGTGCCCGAGCTTGCCGCGGGCGCCGAGCCCATCGCCGTCGTCGATCCGGACGGGGATACCTCCGTTGGCGCGAGCGCGGAACCCGCCGGAGCCGCGGCGCGCTGACGAGCGGACCCGTACGCTGCACGTACGCCGGGCCTAGCGGTAGATGCTGCTCCGGCGTCCGATTTCGACAACCACGATGACGAGCTCGCTGTCAATGAGTTCGCAGACCCCCCGATAGTCTCCGATCCGGTAACGCCAGAACCCGGTGAGGTTCCCGCGCAAACCTGCGCCGCGAACGCGGGGGTCTTCGAGGTGGGAAATGGCGTGGAGGGTCTTTAGGATCCGGCGCTGAGCATCGGCGTCGAGCCGAAGGAGTGCCGTGCGAGCCTGCGGATGGAAGCGCAGGGTCCAGGAGCGATGTGCTCGCGCCGTCACTGCACGTCGTTGAGTAACGATAGGTCAGGCTCACCCAGCGCGACGCCGGACTCATCGGCCACCTGCACGAGGGTTGGTAGCGAGTCGAGCGAGGCGCGCGCCTGGGCGGAACGTTCCCGAATGGCTGCTTCCCATTCAAGTTGATCAAGCTCGGCAATGACGGTTTCGCGCACCAGCTCACTCTTCGACAATCCCAAGCGTTCCGCAACTCGCGCCAGCCGCGCATCGACTTCGGCCGGCAGACGGAAGCTCGTGGGGGAGTTCGTTTTCATCCTCGCCTCCAACTACAATCCAACTACGTTCGATTTTATGGCACCGCCTCGCAATTGGACAGAGGGCAGCTCGAACTGTGGAAACCAGTGCCGGGAGGCCGCCGCCCCCGCTTCGCCTTTGACGGAATCTGCGCCAGTTAGTTGGCAGATACCGGAAGCTCGGGGCAGAGTGGAAGCATGAGTGCAACGACCACCTCCACGCCCATGTCGGAAGTGCTGCAGTTGCAGCGCGCATCCTTCCACCGCGACGGTCCCCCCTCGGCGGCCGTGCGCCGCGATCGGATCGACCGGTTCACCCACGCGGTGGTCTCGAACACCGATGAGCTCGTGGAAGCGATCTCGGCGGATTTCGGCACGCGGCCCGCGGTGACCACGCTCGTCACCGACATCGTCACCCTCGCCCAGGAATCGGAGATGCTCCGCGCGAGCGTGGCGAAGTGGATGAAACCGACCTACCCGGCCGGAAAGATCGGCGGCACCCTCCTGCGCGCGGCCGGCCTCCGCTCCCGGGTCATCCCCAGCCCGAAAGGGGTCGTGGGGGTGATGGGGATCTGGAACTTCCCGATCAACCTCACCGCGATCCCCGCGCTCACCGCGCTCGCGGCGGGGAACCGGGTGATGATCAAACTCCCCGAGAAACTCCCCGCCACCTCCGAACTCCTCGCCAACGCGTGGCACGACGTGTTCGACGTCGAGGAGGTCGCCGCTGTCACCGGGGGCACCGAAACCTCGATCGCCTTCTCCGAGCTCGACCTCGACCACCTGTTCTTCACCGGTTCGGCGGACATCGGTTCGAAAGTCATGGCTTCGGCGGCGAAGAACCTCACGCCGGTCACCCTCGAACTCGGGGGCAAGAACCCGGTGGTGATCTCCGAGAAGGTCGCAAATGACCGCGGTAAACTCCGCCGCGCCGCCCAGCGGGTCGCCGCCTCGCGCATCATCAACGCGGGCCAGGTCTGCCTCAACCCCGATGAGGCCTACGTTCCGAACTCGATGATGCGCCTGTTCGTGCAGGAGATCTTCAACGCGTGGGGCGAAACCATCCCCGACCTCATCGCGACGAGCGAATACACCTCCCTCATCGACGACGACGCCTACGAGCGGGT
>JAJYRV010000184.1 GCA_021793935.1 Actinomycetes bacterium
AAGCGATCGACTTCGCCTGTTATTATGCGCAGGAGGCGGTGCGCCTGGAGCAACTCGCCGCGGAGGAGGGCACGCAGTTCGTTCCCGACCGCGTCGTGCTCGTCACGCCACCGTGGAACTTCCCCGTGGCGATCCCCATGGGTGGGGTGCTCGCTGCGCTCGCCGCCGGCAGCGCGGCCATCATGAAACCGGCCGGGCAGTCGCGCCTCTGCGCGCAGGTGGCCATGGAAGCCGTGCATGAGGGGCTCCGCGCGCACGGCTACTCAGAGACCATCGCCCAAATCGTCGCTGTTGATGAGGACGAGGCCGGCCGCACGCTCATCGCGCACCCCGCGGTCGACACGGTGATCCTCACCGGTGCCTACGCCACCGCGCAACTGTTCACCTCCTGGCGGGTGAACCGGGAGCGCGGGCCGCGGGTGTTGGCGGAAACCTCGGGCAAGAACGCGCTGATCATCACACCCAGCGCGGACTTCGACCTCGCGGTCAAGGACGCCGTGCAATCGGCATTCGGGCACGCGGGCCAGAAATGCTCCGCCGCTTCGCTAGTGATCCTCGTCGGTTCCGTTGCAGAGTCGGAACGGTTCCGCCGTCAACTCATCGACGCGGTGGAGTCACTCAACGTGGACTGGCCGACCAACCTCGCCGCGACGGTCGGGCCGATCATCGCGCCCGCAGACGGGAAACTTCAGCGCGCCCTGACGACTCTCGACGACGGCGAACAGTGGCTCGTCGCGCCCCAGCAGCTCGACGATGCGGGCCGGTTGTGGCGCCCCGGGGTGAAGGTGGGCGTACAGCCCGGATCGGAGTACCACCAGAGCGAATACTTCGGGCCCATCCTGGGCATCATGGCCGCAGAATCGCTCGAGCAGGCGATCGAGTGGCAAAACAGTACCCCGTTCGGACTCACCGGCGGAATCCACTCCCTCGACCCCGCCGAGATCGAGCAGTGGCGCGAAGCGGTCGAGGTCGGCAACGCGTACGTGAACCGCACGATCACCGGCGCGATCGTGCGCCGCCAGCCCTTCGGCGGGTGGAAGAACTCTTCGGTCGGTCCCGGTGCCAAGGCCGGCGGCCCGAACTACGTCGCTCAACTCGGCCGGTGGCAACAGGTGAACCCGCCGAACCAGTTGGGTGACATTGGGCCCCGGGTGGGGGAGTTCCTTGACGCCACCGCGCCGTGGCTGCCCCCTGAAGAACGGGACTGGCTGCGAGAGAGCGCCCGCTCCGACGCGCACGCACGGGACGTGTACCGCACCCCGGTCGACGTCAGCGGCCTCCGCAGCGAAACGAACGTATTCCGGTATCGACCCGGCCCGCGGATGACGATCCGCGCAGGGGAGAACACCCCGCTCGTGCAAGTGCTTCGCCTCAGCGCGGCTGCGCTCGCGGCGGGGGTGGACGCCGGAGTGAGCGTGCCGCCGTCACTGTTCGCCGCGCTGCCCGAGGACGTGCGGCGCGCGTGGCAGTACCCGAGCGCACGCGGGGAAGAAGAACCGGTCGCGGAAACCGCCGACCCCGCGCCGGCAGCGAATCCCGGACCTGCAGGGGTGAGTGAACAACCCGCCCCACACGGTGAACCGGTGGGTGGGGGCGGTGCGGATACCGAGGTGATTCCCGCCGTCGTCGGGGCGGAGACGCAATCAGCGGCGAGCACCGACCTCGCGACTGACCGCCCGCCGGCAGCAGGGCCCCGGCCCGCGCCCGAGGGCGTGCCGAGCGGCATCGAGCTCTCCGCCGCACCGGCGGGCGCGGTAGCCGGCTGGCAGGTCGAGACGCTCGCGGAGTTCACGATGCGCGCCGCCACCTGGGTGCAACCCGGCCGGATCCGGTGCCTCGACCCCGCCGAAGCCCCCGCGATCGCCGAGTCGGTTGGAACCTCGATCGCGGTCCTGCCCGGCCCGGCGCTGCAGTCTGGGCGGAGGGAGCTGCTCTGCTTCCTGCGCGAGCAGGCGATTTCGCAGACCGAGCACCGCTTCGGTCAGCTCAGCAACCCGGCACCGCCCCAGGAGCCGGGCGAAGGGGCGGCACCGGGCCGTGCGTGACGATCTGTATCGGCTACACCAGCGTGCGCGCCAGGGGCTCCTGTCACCCGTCGCCCCCGACCACCGAGCCGATGAGCATGACACGGCAGCCTACCGCCAGGCTGCCGTCCTCGCGCTGTTCACCGAGCCCGGTGTGAACCGGCACGATCCCAGCGATACCGATATCTTCCTCGTGCAACGCTCACCCCACCTGGCCCACCACCCGGGGCAGATCGCGTTCCCCGGCGGGGGAATCGATCCCGGGGAAACCCCGGAACAGGCTGCGGTGCGCGAAACCATGGAAGAGACCGGGGTCGCTGCCTCGTGTATCGAAGTGATCGGCAGCCTCGGCGAAGTCGCCCTTCCGGTGAGCGGTAACCTCGTGACGTTCGTTCTGGGCTGGTCCCCGCAGGTGCGGGCGAGCGACGTTTGGGACAAATCGGAGGTGCTGCACCCGCTGCGGATCCCGGTGGGCGATCTGCTCAACCCGGACAACCGCGCCTACGTCCGCCTCGCCGGCTTCCAATCGGCCGGGTTCCGCCTCCCCACGGGATGGGTGTGGGGGTTCACCGGGAACCTGCTCTCCTACCTATTCGACGAACTGGGCTGGACCATCCCCTGGGACGAAACCCGCCACCACGAGATGTCCTTCGCCGAGGCACACGGGCGCGGCTAACCGGCCGCGCCGCGGGCGAGTTTACCGCCGGGCGGAGTCTGTTATCGCCGAGCGAGCCATTCGACGGCGACATCCCGCTCCAGGCGCATCACGCGCTCGACGGCGTTCACGGCCGCCCGTTCGATCTTCCCCCCGAAGAGCGGGATCGAGACGTTGACATCGCCGTCATACGTGAGGGTGGCGGCCTCCTCACTCACGGCCGTCAGCGCGCAGGTGCCCTCCGCGGACGCGGGAACTCCGGCGATCTTGAGTGTGAGTTTCCCCTCCCGGGAACCATCCGCGCTCGGTGCCTGCCACGCCTCGGTCAGCGTGAGCGTGACCCCACCGGGAACGAACTTGCGGTACTGGGCGGGAATGATGTCTGAGGGCATCGTGCGGGTCGTTGCAACGGTGAACGCCCCCGCCGGGCTGCCCGTGATCTCCTTTTTCCCCTCGCTCGCGCCGGATGCGGCGATTTTCGCATCGACAAAATCGGGGTTTGCGAACAATTCGGCCACCGCTGCGGCCGACGCCGGGTAATCCGTTGAGGCGTTGAAGTGCATAGAAACACTCTAGGCTATGTGTGTGTCCACGATGAGTAACCTGCTCGAGCGTCACGGAACCTCCGACCCGGTCGACGCCGAATGGCTGCACCTGCTGGTGGGGGATTGGCAAGTCATCTCCGACCTCGCCTTCGCCGATCTAGTGCTATGGCTTCCCACGACCGACGGCAATTACGTCGCCATCGCCCACTGCCGGCCCTCCACCGCCGCGACGGTGCACCACGACGACATCATCGGCAGCAGATCCCCGAACTCCCTGCAGGAAACCCTCGACGAAGCCGCGAACACCCAGCAGATGGTGCGGGTGAAGGAAGTCCGCTGGACCGGGGCATACGCGATCCGAGAGGAAGCGATCCCAGTGGTCCGCGGTGGGCGCACGATCGCCGTCATTGCCCGCGAGACCCACCTCGGGGCGAGCCGCACCCCGAGCCGCCTCGAAGTGAACTACGTGGAAAGCGCGGACGAGATCTGCGAGATGATCGCCCGCGGGGAATTCCCCTCCATGGACGCCGCGACCGGCAGGCGCCGCGGAGCGCCGCGAGTGGGGGACGGGCTTGTCCGCCTCAACGCTGAAGGCGAGGTGCTCTACGCCTCCCCGAACGCCTCCTCCGCCTTCCACCGGCTCGGCGTCACCGGTGAAATTGTTGGTCAGCCGCTGGCCGAAGTCGTCACCCCGTTGCTCGATGCCGCCGATGAGGTGGACGAGTCGCTGCCCTTGGTGATCATGGGCCGGGCCGCCTGGCGCACCGACGTGGAATCCCGCGGGGTGGCGCTGTCGTTGCGGGCAATTCCCATCACCGCTTACGGCGCGCGCACCGGCTCGGTCCTGCTCGTGCGGGACGTTTCCGAACTGCGCCGCCGGGAACGCGAACTCATGACCAAGGACGCGACGATCCGCGAGATCCACCACCGGGTGAAGAATAATCTCCAGACCGTCGCGGCGCTGCTGCGCCTGCAGGCGCGCCGCTCCACCTCCACCGAGGTGCGCACCGCGCTCGATGAGGCGATGCGCCGGGTGGCGACGATCGCGACCGTGCACGAGGCGCTCTCACAAACGATCGACGAGACGGTCAACTTCGATGACCTGTTCGGGCGGACCCTATCGATGGCGGCCGACGCCGCGCGCACGAGCAACGTCGAGGTCGAATTCGTCCGGGACGGGAAATTCGGCACGATCCAAGCAACGCACGCGACCGCGCTCGCCGTCGTCCTCACCGAGCTCGTTACGAACGCCGTCGAGCACGGATTTTCCAATACGGGAGGCAAGATCGTCGTCTCCACCTCGCGTTCGGACGGCACCCTGTACGTGACCGTCAACGATGACGGGGAAGGCGCCGGGGGCCGGGTCGGTCAGGGGCTGGGCACACAGATCGTGCGAACCCTCACCGAAACCGAATTGGGCGGGACAATCAACTGGTCGGATAATCCCGATGGGGGCACGCGAGTCGAGCTCACGGTGCCATTGCAATAACCCCGCCGCGGAACCGCGGCGGCGCTATTGTGAAACTCGTTCGATTCAGGAACGCGCGCGGCGCGCACGAGCGGTGCGGCGCTTGAGCGAACGACGCTCGTCTTCGGACATCCCGCCCCATACTCCAGCGTCCTGCCCCGTCTCCATCGCCCACTTCAAGCAGGTATCCACCACGGGGCACTGCCGGCACACAGCCTTCGCTTCTTCAATCTGTACGAGGGCGGGCCCGGTGTTGCCGATGGGAAAGAAGAGCTCGGGGTCTTCAGTGAGGCAGGCAGCGCGACTACGCCAATCCATGAGCAGGTTCTCC
>JAJYRV010000185.1 GCA_021793935.1 Actinomycetes bacterium
GGCCCGCACCAGCCCCGATTGGGACCGGGCGGACCTCCTGCGCGCCGCCCGGGACCGCCTGCGCGAGGGCCCGAGCGGGCTTTCCCCGGCGGCGGGCGCACGCCCCTGGGCGGCGTACGTCGTGCGCCCCGCGCGGGTGGAGTTCTGGCAGGCCGACCCCGGGGGCCTGCACCGGCGGGTGGTCTACACCGCCGGGGAAGCGGGCTGGGCGTGTGGGGTCCTCCCGCACTGAGGTCGCGGTAACGTGAACACATGCGATTAACGATCGTCGGCGGAGGCGGGTTCCGGGTTCCGCTCGTGTACGAGGCGGTGGCCCGCGCGAAGGACCGCGTGCCGATCACCGAGGTGATGCTCACCGATTCCGATCCCGAGCGCCTGGCGGCGATGGCCCGCGTGCTCGCCGACGTGCCCGAGGCCGGCGCGGTCCCCGTACACACGAGCACCGACCTCGACGACGCCCTGCGCGGCAGCGCCGTCATCTTCGCCGCCGTTCGGGTGGGCGGCACGAAGGGCCGCATCCTCGACGAACGCATCGCCCTCTCCCGCGGCCTGCTCGGCCAAGAAACGATCGGCCCCGGCGGCCTCGCCTACGCGATCCGCACCCTCGGCGTCATGGAAGACCTCGCCCGCCGCGCCGCGCGGCTCGCCCCCGAGGCGTGGATCATCAACTTCACCAACCCCGCCGGGCTCATCACCGAGGCGATGCGCGCGCACAATCCCCGCGTCGTGGGGATCTGCGACACCCCGATCGGGCTCGTCCGCCGGGTCGCGCGGGTCCTCGAGGTCGATGTCGGCGACGCCGAGATCGGCTACATCGGGCTCAACCACCTCGGGTGGCTGCGCACGTTCATTATCGACGGCGTCGATCACCTTCCCCGCCTGCTCGCCGACCCGGGGCTGCTCGGGCGGATCGAGGAGGCCCGCACCCTGGGGATCGAGTGGGTCCAGGCGCTGGGCGCCCTGCCGAACGAGTACCTGTATTACTACTACTTCACCCGCGAGGCGATCGCCTCGATCACCGGCGCGCGGGCCACCCGCGGAGAGTTCCTCGACGCCCAACAGGGCGGGTTCTACAGCCGCGTCGCCGCCCACCCGCAGATCGCCGGGAAACTCTGGGAGACCACCCTTGCCGAACGGGAGGCGACCTACATGGCCGAGGCCCGCGACCATGACCGCGAGGAGGAGGACCTGGGCGGGGGCTACCACGAGGTCGCCGTCGACCTCATGGCCGGGCTCCTCGCCGGGGAACGGGGCCGGATGATCCTCAATGTGCCGAACGCCGGTGCGATCCCCGCGCTTCCCGAGGACGCGGTCATCGAAATCCCCTGCGAGGTCGACGGGCGCGGGGTGCACCAGATCCGCCCCGCCGCGGCCCTCGACCTCGACCAACTCGGGATCCTCACGGGCGTCAAAGCCGCCGACCGGGCCCTCATCGCCGCCGTCCGCACCGGTTCCCGCTCGGGGGCCTGGCACGCATTCGGGGTCCACCCCCTCGTCGACTCCGCCGCGGTGGCCCGAGACCTCGTCAACGATTACATCGCCGCGCAGCCCCTCATCGCCGCGGCCCTACCCCATCCGTAGCGGAGGTGAAGATGGCACGCGTAGGGCTCGCCCTCATGCTCGAACAATTCGGGCCCGCCCGCGCCCTCAACCTCGCCCGCGCCGCGGAAACCGCGGGCCTCAGCGGCCTCCTCGCGGCCGACGTGTTCCAACCCTGGATCCCCGCCCCGCCCGGTTCCGGCGACGCCGATCGCGCGCCGTTCATGTGGAACGTCCTGTCCGCCGCGGCCGCGCACACGAGCGGGCCGCTCGGGGCGGTGCTCACCCCGAACTACCGGTGGCACCCGGCGATGATCGCCCAGGCGAGCGCGACTCTCGCGGCGATGTATCCCGGCCGGCACTGGCTCGGGCTCGCGGCGGGGGAGGCGCTCAACGACGCCATCACCGGCGCGCACTGGCCGCGCGCGCCGGAGCGGATCGACGCGATGTTCGAGGCCGCCGACCTCATCCGCAAACTGTTCACCAACTCCGCCGCCGGCCGGGACACCCGCGCGACCGGGACCCACGCCAGCCTCGACGGCGCGCGGCTGTGGACCTTGCCGCCCGCCCCGCCGAAGATCCTCATCGCGACCGCGGGTCCGCTCACCGCCCGCCGCGCCGGGCGCCACGCCGACGGCTTCATCACGATGGGTGGCTCGCTGGAAAAAGCCGCGACCCTGATGGAGCGGTTCACCCACGGCGCTCGCGAGGCGGGCAAGGACCCGGGCGCCACCCTCAAGGTCGTGCGCCTGCATGTTTCCTTCGCCGCGAACATCGAGCAGGCCACCACCGCCGCGCTGCGGCACTGGCCCCAGGCAGCGATGCGGTTCAACACCTCCGACCTGCGCTCACCGTTCGACGTCGCCCAGATCGCCAAACTCGTGCGCCCGGCCGATTTCGACGGCAACCTCCTCATCACGAGCGACCCGGGGGAGATCGCCGACCTGGTCCGAGGCTACCGGGAACTGGGATTCGACGAGGTTTACCTGCACAACGTCGGCAGTAACGATGAGGACTGGTTCACGGCCGTGCGAACCGGCATCCTGCCCGCGCTACGGTAGAACCCGTGACCGTCATCGTGAACGCCCTCGAAGGGCTGCCCACCTTCGCCCGCGGCGACGACATCGCCGCGATCATCACCCCGGCCCTGGGCCACCTCACCTGGCCGGACGGAAGCGTCGGACCGAAGGCGGGGGACGTCGTCGTCATCGCCTCCAAGATCGTTGCCCGAGCGGAGGGCCGGCTCATCGCCGCCAAGGACCGCGAGGAGGCGATCGAGGCCGAAACCGTGCGCGAGGTCGCGCGGCGGGAGAACCCCGACGGGACGATCATGCGGATCGTCGAAACCCACCACGGGCTCGTGCTCGCCGCCGCCGGCGTGGACACCTCCAACGTGCCACCGGGCACCGCGCTGCTCCTGCCCGAAGACCCCGACGCCTCCGCCCGCGCGATCCGTCGGGGGATCTACGCGCGGTTCGCGATGCCCCTGGGCGTGCTCATCACCGACACCGTCGGGCGCCCCTGGCGCCAAGGAATCGCCGACATCGCGATCGGAGCCGCCGGCATCCAGCCGCTGCACGACCTGCGCGGGCAGACCGACGACGCTGGGGTGAGGTTGCACGCGACGATCCGCAACGTCGCCGACGAGATCGCCGCGGCCGCCGACCTCGCGAAGGGCAAAATCGGAGGGCGGCCCGTCGCCGTCGTGCGGGGCGTGGAGGAGCACGTGCTCGACGTCGAGGGCCCCGGGGCGAAAGCGATCCACCGCTCCGCTGCGGAGGACCTGTTCCGCCGCGGCGGGGCCTAACCGCCGCCCCGAGCCGCCACGGCCGTGAGGGCCTCGGACCCGTTGATGACGTCGCTGCACAGGTCTGTCAGCGGCTGGCGGTGGCGGCGGGAATGATCCCGCAGGATGTGGAAGGCCTCATCTGCACACACTCCCAAGCGTTGAGCGAGGGCGCCCTTGGCTTGTTCGATGAGGATGCGGCTCGCCAGCGCTCCTTGGAGTTGCGCGTTCACCGTCTGCGCCTGGTCAAGGCTGCGGCCCTGCAGCACGGTGATGGCGAAGATATCCGCCAGCGCCTGAACAATCCGCACCTGCGTGGAATCCAGCGGGGCCTGGCGCGCCAGAAACAGTTTCAAGGCCCCGATGTTATGTTCGCGAAACCGCAGCGGCAGCACGTGGACCGCTTCGTAGCCGAGCGAAACCGCGCGTGGAGCGAACACCGGCCAGCGGTCCCTCACCTCGCGAAGGTCAGTAGCGAGGACGGGTTCGCCGGTGCGGAAGGACTCCTGGCACGGCCCATCTTCGTGATGCACAGCGAGATCCTGCAGGATCTCCGCACGTTCGGTCGTGGCAGCCATGTACTGCAGCTCGCCGGCGGCGTCCGCGAGGAGGATCGCCGCGGCCTTCGCCCCGGTGAGGGTGACGGCGTGCTCGGCCACAGAATGAAGAAACTCGGCGGTGTCGTAGCCGTTGACCAGTTGGGACGCGACGTCAACGAGCGCATCCGCCACTAATTCTGGCGTTACCATCCGACCCTCCCGCGTTACGAGGATTAGAGATCAGAATTTTACCCTAATTATCGCGTTGCCGCAGGGTGTGATCGCGACCCGCACTCACCCCACAACGCTGCTCTTGCACCCCATTGCGGAGGGGATCACGAGGCACGTTCATTGCCACCCCGCGGCGAATCCGCCGGCGGTCAGGGCGCCGGCGTCCGCTGCGGATCGGTCAACAGCGTGGTGATCACGATCGCGAGGATAGGAAGCACGAGCAGCGTGGCGAGCGCGAGGGTGAGGCTGGTGTGGTCGGCGAGCGTGCCCACGAGCGGGGCGAACAACCCGCCCACGGTCATCGGCAACCCGACGGTGACCCCGCTAGCGGTGCCGATCCGGTTCGGCAGGTAGTCCTGGCCGAGCATGATGATCACCGAGAACGGCAGGTAAAGGGCCACGCCGAGGAGGATCACGAACCCGGTGGCGATCGCCGGGTTCGGACTCAGCAGCACACCCCCGAGGGCGGGGAGCGAGAGCGCGAACCCGATCTGCATGCTCGCGATCCGGTTCCACCGATCGGCAATCCACCCGCCGAGCAAGGTGCCCGCGGCGCCGGCGAAGAGGAAGGTCGTGAGCACCGCCCCACTCGCCGCCTCGGAGGTGCCGAGGTTGTGCACGAAGAAGAGCCCGAGGAAAGAGGTCATCGACAAGAACATCGTGGAGCGAACGATAATCACGGCGATGAGACCGCAGAAGGCCCACCAGTTGTCCTTGCCCGTGGGCAGGCGGCGCGGTTTCTTCGCGCCCCTCTTCCCCTCCAGCACCGGCCCGAGATGGCGGATGAGGACGGCGACCATCACCGCCGCGGGGAGGGCGAGCAGGGGAGTGCCGCGTACGCCGAAGTGGAGGAACACCGGTGTGGCCACGAGCGAACCGCACGCGAAGCCGGCGTTCCCGCCGAGGGCGAAGATGCTCATCGCCT
>JAJYRV010000186.1 GCA_021793935.1 Actinomycetes bacterium
GCACGTCCTCCCGGGAGCGCAGCACCCGCACTCGGTGGTATTCCTCGGCGAGGTTGACGAGGTGGAAGTAGGTGGTGAACGCGCGGGCGACGGCCTCGGCGCGCTCGAGGGTGAAGGTCTCCACGAGGTCTTCGGCCCGCTCGATCGCGTCGGAGTCCGATTCCGCGTACGCCTCGATCGCGAGCGAACGCAGTGCCTCGACGTCGTCAAGCAGGTCCGGGCCGCCCGATTCGGCAAGGACGACGCCGAGCAGGTCGCCCAGGAGGCGAACGTCGCCGCGGAGTTCCTCGGGCATGTCCTCGGCGGCGCCGCTCCGGGATCCGGAGGCGATGGCGTGCGCTGGGGTCGGGGGAGTCGCTTGAGCTGAAGTCATGCGACTAGCCTACAAAGTTTCACCCCTTGGAATTACCGGCGTCCGCATCGCGGTCCCGACCGGCCACGAACTGCGCGGTTCCGCCCTTCGCCGAGGGGTGAGCGGGGTTACAGTGTCCAGCTCGCGCCGGGTTCGGCGACGTCGATCGGCCCGGCGAACTCCGTGCACGCCTCCGCCCGGATGGTCGACCGGGAGCTCCACGGCGGGATGTGGGTGAGGGCGAGACGGCGCACGCCGGCTTCGCTCGCGGCCGCACCCGCGCGCCGCCCGGTGAGGTGGATGCCGCGCACGGAGTCGCGGCCCTCTTCGAAGGCGGCCTCGCACAGGAACAGGTCGGCGCCCCGGGCCGCGTCGATGAGCCCGTCGCAGGAGTCGGTGTCCCCGGAGTAGGTAAGCACCCGCTCCTCGTTTCCGGTCTCGGCGGGGCCGGTGATCCGCATCGCGTACGCGGGCACGGGGTGCACGACCTCGAACACCTCGATGGAAAGCGCCCCGATGTGGAAGGTCTTCCCCACCTGCCAGGTGCGGAAGGTGAACGGGTAGGGCGCGACGTCGTTCTTCGGCGGTTCCTTGCAGAAGCCGGTGAGTTCACGCAGGCGGTCCTCGGTGCCCTCGGGGCCGTAGACCGGCATCGGCGGATACGGGCCGGTCGGGGCGTATTTCAGGTGCACTTCCAGCGAGGTAGTGTCGACGACGTGGTCGGCGTGCAGGTGGGACAGGAGCAGGGCATCGACCATGCCGGGATCGAGGTAACGCGAGAGCTGCCCGTAGGCGCCCGAGCCCATATCGAGCACGACGGAGGTGATCTTGCCGGCTTCTTCGGCTTGCACGAGGTAGCAGGACGCGGCGGATTCCGGGCCGGATACCGAACCGGAGCTGCCGATGACCGTGATCAGCATGGATTCTCCTGAAAGTCGCCAATGGGGATTTCGCCGGTGACGGGCGCAGCGGGTTCCGCCCCCACTTCCGGGCCCAGAAACCGGTGGGCAAGGGTGGTGAACGCGTCGGGGTCGCCGGTGGCGAGGAATGAGTATTCGGGCCGGGCGGCGGCGTCGGCGGCCCGGCCGGTGTTGAGCAGGGTGCGGAAGACGTCCTTGGCGGTTTCCTCCGCGGAGGACACGAGCGTGACCTCCTCTCCCATGACGTAGGAGATCACCCCGGTGAGCAGCGGGTAGTGGGTGCAGCCGAGCACGAGGGTGTCGACGCCCGCGGCGACCATCGGCGCGAGGTACTCCTCCGCCGACTCGAGCACCTCGGGCCCCGAGGTGATGCCACGCTCGACGAACTCCACGAACCGCGGCGCCGACCCGATTGTGAGTTCCGTGGCCGAACCGGCGCGGGCGAAGGCCGCCGGGTAGGCGCCGGAGGAAACGGTCGCCTCGGTGGCGACCACTCCGACCTTGCCGCTGCGGGTCGCCGCGATCGCCCGCCGCACCGCGGGGTTGATCACCTCGACCACCGGAACCCCGAGTTCGCTTTCGTACCGATCCCGGGCTTCGGCGGGCAGCGCGGCCGAGGCGGAATTGCACGCGACGACGAGGAGCTTCACCCCCGTTTCCACGAGCCGATCCATGATCGCGAGCGCGTGGTCACGCACCTGATCGAGGGGCTTGGGGCCATAGGGCGCGTTCGCGGTGTCCCCGATGTAGATCAGGGACTCGGCGGGCAGTTGATCGATCACCGCGCGAGCAACGGTGAGGCCGCCAACGCCGGAATCAAAGATGCCTATGGGAGCCGCGCTCATAACATTTGAGGCTAATGCCCCCAGCCGCTCCGCACCCATGGTCTAGAGCCGATTGTGGGCAGGTTCACCTCAGCGCTGTGGCACGGCTCTCTCCCTCCTCACCGCGCGCTCATCATCGCACTCAGCAGCGACTCCTGCAGCCAGGTGAGGGCGGAGTAGATCTGCCCGAGGGCGAACTCGGTGTAGTCCTCACTCGCATCCCCTTCGGGGCCGGCGCGGTTGTACACCTCCTCGGCGTCCTCCTCCGATTCGATGCCGAGCCGGGTCGCGAGCACGAGGCGCACATCGGTGAGCCCGGCGACCCACTCCCCCGCCTCGTTCACCGGCACGTACAGGCGCACGCCGGGCCCGCGCAGCGCGTGTACCCATTTGCGCAGCCGTTCCACCTTCGTCGCCCGGATGTCTCCTTCGGTGAGGCGGCGGAACTCGTTCGCGCTCTCCTCATCCTCGTACGCGCTGGGCAGCAGCCGCGCGAGCGCGGGATCGAGGGGCTCCCCGATCTGCTCCTCGGGCAGGTCGCGCAGGAACTCCTCCACGGACTTCTCCGCCGAGGTGAGCCCGCTCTCCCCCTCGCCCTCCTCTTTGCGCAGGTCCACCCCGAGCAGCAGGGCGGTGTCGGCGAACATGCCCGAAAGGATTCGCTTCTCGACATCGTCGACCTCCGCCACGAACATCGTCTGCTCTCGTCGAAAACCCCTCACGCGGACTCCATCGTTGCCCACAGGCCGTAGTTGTGCATCGCCTGAACATCCATCTCGACCTTCTCCCGCGAGCCGGAGGAGACGGCGGCCTTGCCGTCATGGTGCACCTGCAGCATGAGGGAGCGCGCCTTGGCCTCGCTGTAACCGAAGTAGGTCTGCAGCACGTACGTCACGTACGTCATGAGGTTGACCGGGTCGTCCCACACGATGCAGCTCCACACCGGCTCCATGGCCAGCGTGGGCTCCTCAACCGTCTCCTGCTCCGGAATCGCCACGTTCATAGCCAACACCCTAACGAGGTATTGGGTAAAGATCCGTGCGCCCCACTAAATTGTGGGGTATGTCTGCATTTTCGCCTACGACGGCGCTGCTCACCGACCGCTACGAACTCACCATGCTGCAAGCCGCCCTCGCCGCGGGCACCGCGCACCGCAAATCGGTGTTCGAGGTCTTCACCCGCCGCCTCCCCGCCGGCCGGCGCTACGGCGTGTTCGCGGGAGTGGGCCGGGTGCTCGATGCGGTGAAGAACTTCCGGTTCGACGACGCCGAACTGCGCTACCTGCACGACAACGGCGTGGTCGACCAGCCTACGCTGGACTACCTCGCGGACTACAAGTTCGAGGGCAACATCTACGGGTATGCGGAAGGGGAAGTGTTCTTCCCCGGCTCGCCGCTGCTCGTGGTGGAGGCGGACTTCGCCCAAGGGGTGCTGCTGGAAACCGTGATCCTGTCCATCCTCAACTACGATTCGGCCGTCGCCTCCGCCGCCTCGCGGATGACCTCGGCCGCCGGCAGCCGGCCCTGCCTGGAGATGGGCGGGCGCCGGGCGCACGAGCAGGCCGCGGTGGCCGCTGCCCGCGCCTCGATCGTTGCCGGGTTCACCGGCACCTCCAACCTCGAGGCCGGCCGCCAGTACGGAATTCCCACGATCGGCACGGCCGCGCACGCCTTCACCCTCCTGCACGATTCGGAGGAGGAGGCCTTCGCCGCGCAGATCGAGGCCTACGGCACGCAGACCACCCTCCTCGTGGACACCTACGACATCCCCGAAGGGGTACGCCGAGCGATCAACGCCGCTGGCACCGATCTGGATTCCGTTCGGCTCGACTCCGGTGACCTCGGGGTCGTCGCCCGGGAGGTTCGCGAGCAACTCGATGCCCTGGGCGCGGCGGGCACGAAGATCGTCGTGTCCTCCGACCTCGACGAATACGCCATCGCCGCCCTCGCGGTTGCCCCGGTGGACTCCTACGGTGTCGGCACCTCGGTTGTCACCGGCTCCGGCGCCCCCACGGCCTCGATGGTCTACAAATTGGTGCTCCGGGAAGGGGCGAGCGGCGAGATGGAGTCGGTGGAGAAGGCCTCCTCTTCGAAGGCTTCCGTGGGCGGGCGCAAGACCGCGGCGCGCCGCCTCGACGCTTCCGGGCGGGCGAGTGAGGAACTCGTCATCGCCGGAGCTGACGCCTCCTTCGACCTCGCCGCGTGGGCCACCGGCACGATCGACCCCACCGAGGACGACGACGCCGAGCTGCGCCCGCTGCACGTTCCACTCATCGTCGAGGGCGAAATTGATGCGCAATACGCCGGCGCCGGCGGCGTCACGCTCGCGGCCTCCCGCCACCACGCTTCCCGCGGCGAACTCGGGCCGGCGGCCCGCCGCCTCTCCTCCGGGGACCCGGCCATCCCCACCACTCACGTGCAGGTCTAGCCCGGCGCTGGATTCCCGGCCCGCCGCTGGATGCGCCGCCGACAATGACATCAGGGTTGCGATTCTGGGCGAAACCAACCCCAACTCCATTCTCGAACAACCCCAATGTCATTCTCGACCCCGTTTCGCGCCGCGAACAGGCTCACAGCCTCAACGCCGCACGCACCTGCGCCGCGATCCGCCCGGTTCCCAGGTCCCGGGACGTGAACCGCAGTGGGGTGTGCCGTCCGTGCAGCACGATGCGGTTCTGTCGGCTGCGGTCATGGAATAACGCTTCGGGTGCGCTGTGAACGTCGAACCCATCGACTTCAGCCAGCACCCACGTGCCGTCCCCGCGCCGCCACCCCAAATCGCCGCGGGCGATGAAGGTACCGCCGCGTTCCCGCAACACCACCTGCAGGTCGGTGGGCGGCACCCCCTCCCGAACGCACTCCAGCCGCACCTTCGTCTCGATCGGCGACGCAGCACGCCCGTCTACCAGCCTCCAGCACGGG
>JAJYRV010000187.1 GCA_021793935.1 Actinomycetes bacterium
GACGTCTCGCTGCGCGGGCGCGGGCGCGCGGGCGGGTTCGTCACGAGTCCCCAGCGCGCCCGGTGGATCGACCCGCTCGTGTGGCGGCGCACCGGGTACACCGCCACCTCCGCGGCGACGATCATCCGCCGCGGGCGCCTCACCCGCCGCTCGGTCATCGTGCCCAACGCGAGGATCCAATCACTCGGGGCGGCCCAGGGCCCGATCGAGCGGGCCCTGGGCCTCGCCAACGTCGCCGTGCACACGACCCCGGGAAGCATCACGCCGGTCGTTCCCCACCTCGACCTCGTCGATGCGCGCAGATTCATCCACGCCGCCTCGAAGCGTGCTCGGGCATCGCGGCGCAGCGCGGGCCCGGAGCGATGGATGGAACCGCCCGCCCCGCCCGCCGCTGCGCCCCCGCCGCCCGCGGACGCGGAGGAACCCCGCGGCGATTCCTAAGCGGTATCCTTGACCGCGATCAACGACTCAACAAGGTGGAATGAGAAGTGAGCCCACTAGCGAACCGGCCCGGACGCCTGAAGATCGGTGTCGTGGGCGCCGGGCGGGTCGGCGCCGTCCTCGCCCACGCGCTGCGCGGCTGCGGGCACGAGGTCGCGGCGGTGTCCGGGGCGAGCGCGGAATCGCGCGAACGCATCGAGGTGCTGCTGCCCGGGGTGCCGATCGTCGATCCCGACGAGGTGCCGACGGGCACTGACCTGGTGTTGCTCACCGTGCCCGACGACGTGCTGGCTGAGGTCGTTGCCGGGTTTGCGAAGCTGGGCTTGTTTTCCCCCGGCCAGATCGTCGTCCACACCGCGGGGCGCTACGGAACGGACGTTCTTGCCCCGGCGACCGAGCAGGGCGCGATTCCTATCGCCATCCACCCGGCGATGACCTTCACCGGCACATCCGTGGACCTGGGCCGGCTGGAGGGCGCGCCCTTCGCGATCACCGCGGGGCCGGCGGTGCTCCCGATCGGACAAGCCCTCGTGGTGGAAATGGGCGGCGAGCCGATCGTCCTCCCAGACGGGGCGCACGAGGTGTACCACGCCGCCCTCGCCCACGGGGCGAACCACCTCGTCACCCTGGTGTCGCAGGCCCGCCGGATCCTCGAGCGGGCCGGGGTGGAAGAAACCGGGAAGCTCTTCGCCCCCCTCCTCGGCGCGGCGTTGGAAGGGGCGCTGGCATCGGGAGACCACGCGCTCACCGGCCCGGTCCGGCGCGCAGATGTCGGCACGATCGCCGCCCACGTGGAGGCCCTCGCCCGCACCAACCCCGAAATCCTGCCGACGTATCGCGAACTCGCGCGGGCGACGACGAGCCGCGCGGTCGAACTGGATTTCCTGAGCCCCGCAGCTGCCGTGCAGATCGTCGACGTGCTCGAGGGCGCGGGCGGCGAGGCCGCCGCGCCCGGTACCCGGGTGGCAACGACGATCTCGGAACTCCACGGGCTCCTCACCCGCCGCCACCGGGCGGTGGTGATGACGATGGGCGCCCTGCACGAGGGCCACCTCGAACTCGTGCGGGAGGCGAAGCGCCGCGCCGAAGAGGTCGTCGTGACCATCTTCGTCAACCCGCTGCAGTTCGGGGAGAACGAGGATCTGGAGGCGTATCCGCGAACGCTGGACTCCGACGTCGAGAAGCTCACCGCGCTCGGGGTTGATGTGGTGTTCGCGCCGACGGCCAAGGAGATGTACCCGCATCGGCGCATCACCCTGCGCGCCGGCGCGATGGGGAACGTGCTCGAGGGGGCGTCCCGGCCCGGGCATTTCGACGGCATGCTCACCGTGGTGAACAAACTCCTGGGAATCACCCGACCCGACCTCGCGCTGTTCGGCCAGAAGGATGCCCAACAACTCGCGCTCATCCGCGCGATGGTCGCCGACCTCAACATCGATGTCGACATCGTTGCCGTACCCATCGTGCGGGACCGCGACGGCCTCGCCCTCTCCTCCCGCAACGCCTATCTCAGCGCGGCTGAACGGGCCTCCGCGCTCATCATTCCCCGAACGATCCGCGCGGGCGCGGAAGCCGCAGCGGCGGGGGCGGGCCCTGAGGGCACGCTTGCCGCGGCCCGGCACGAGTTCTCTTCCCACGCCGGTGACGTTCACCTCGACTACCTCGCCCTGGTCGACCCCGAGACGATGACGCCGCACGAAACCGGCACCGAAGAACCGGCCCTGCTCGCGATCGCAGCGAGGGTGGGGAATACTCGGCTGCTGGATAACGCTGTAATTCAATGGCGGCCCACGCCGCTGCCCGGCTCCTCACCCACGTTGGAGAATGAATGACTTCGCTGATGCGCCCGATGATGGTCGGAAAGATCCACCGCGCCACCATCACCCAAGCAGACCTGCATTACGTCGGCTCGATCACGATCGATGCGGACCTGCTCGATGGTGCAGACCTGCCGGTGGGGCAGCAGGTCGACGTCGTCAACATCACCAACGGCTCCCGCCTCACCACGTACGCGATCGCCGGCGAACGCGGGAGCGGGGAGATCTGCATCAACGGCGCCGCCGCCCACCACGTCAACCCGGGCGACCTCGTCATCATCATCGCCTACGGAATGCTCGCGGATTCAGAAGCGCGTACCTATTCCCCCAAGGTCGTGTTCGTCGACGAGAACAACCGAATCGTTGAACACGGCGATGATCCCGGCAGGGTGCCGCCGGGCCGCGGCCTGCACACCTCTGCTGTCCCCTTCGCTAGCGCTCAAGCCTCCCTGTCGTAGCGGCGGAATGTCAGCGAGCACACGCCGGGAGGGCGGCAATTAACGACTAGGATTGAACCCGTGAGTGCCAATTCTGCAAATTCCGAGCCCGAATCCGTACCCGAACAAATGCGCGTGCGCCGAGAGAAGCGCCAACGCATTCTGGACGAGGGCCGCGAGGTCTACCCGGTAACGCTCCCCGTTACCGCGACGATCAGCGAGGTCCGGGACAAGTACGGCTACCTCGAAGCGGATTCGAAGACCGACGTCAAGGTCGGGGTCGCGGGCCGGGTCGTCTACCTGCGCAACACCGGCAAGCTGTGTTTCGTCACGTTGCAGGAGGGCACGGGGGCGAAATTGCAAGTGATGCTTTCGCAGGCGGAGGTCGGAGCGGAGTCGCTCGCGGCCTTCAAAGCCGACGTCGACCTCGGGGACCACATGTTCGCGCACGGCTTGGTCATCTCCTCCCGGCGGGGGGAGTTGAGCGTATTCGCTGACGAGTGGGCGCTCGCGGCCAAGGCGCTCCGCCCGCTGCCGGTGCTCCACAAGGAATCCTCCGAGGAATCGCGGGTCCGGAAGCGGTACCTCGACCTCATCGTTCGCGATTCCGCTCGGGAAATGGTGCGCACCCGGGCGGCGGTGATGCGGTCGCTGCGGGAGAGTTTCCACCGGCGGGATTTCATCGAGATCGAGACCCCGATGCTGCAAACCCTCCACGGGGGCGCGGCGGCCCGCCCGTTCAAGACCCACATCAACGCATTCGATATCGACGTCTATCTGCGAATCGCCCCGGAATTGTTCCTCAAACGGGCCGTCGTGGGCGGCGTGGAACGTGTATTCGAGATCAACCGAAACTTCCGGAATGAAGGCGCCGACTCCTCCCACTCACCCGAATTCGCAATGCTTGAGGCGTACGAGGCGTATTCGGACTACAACGGAATGGCCGATCTCACCCAAGACGTCGTGCAGCAGGCCGCGCTCGACGTCTTCGGTTCGACGAGGCTCACCCTCGCGGATGGAAGTGAGTACGACGTCGGGGGCGACTGGGCCCGGATTGGCCTTTACGATTCGCTTTCTGAGGCGTTGGGGGAAAAGATTACCCCACAGACGCCAATTGAGGAATTAATTATTCACGCGGAGAGGGTGGGACTGGAAATCGATAAATCCCTCGCCATTCCCGGCAAAGTGGTCGAAGAGGTGTGGGAATTCCTCGTCGGCGATCACCTGCACGAGCCGACCTTCGTCATGGATTATCCGGAAGATACCTCCCCACTCACCCGGCAACACCGCAGCGAACCGGGTAAGGCCGAGAAATGGGATCTCTACGTGCGCGGATTCGAACTCGCGACGGCCTACTCCGAGCTGGTTGATCCCGTGATCCAGCGGGAGCGTTTCGAAGCCCAATCGCTCCTCGCCGCTAAGGGCGACCCCGAGGCGATGCAGTTGGACGAGGACTTCCTGGAGGCGATGGAATACGCGATGCCACCCTCGGGAGGCATGGGCATGGGAATGGACCGCCTCCTCATGGCCCTCACCGGTTTAGGAATCCGCGAAACGATTACGTTCCCGTTAGTGAAGCCGCGATAACCATGGATTACTTCATCGCCATCGCACCCTCGCTCGGGGTCGGCTTGTTGTTCTATATCGTCATTCGAGCCTTTGTCACGGCCGATAGGCGCGAACGCGCATCGGAGGCGCAACTGCGTAAAGAAATTGCCGAAAGGCTCCGCGAAGAAGCCGACGGAGAAAAGTCAAGCCCCCAGGAATAGTCGGCTTTCTTCAGGTTATTCACAGCCTAGTTTGTTATCGTCAAGCGACCGTGACAAACTATTGGCAGAAAAGAGCACCCAATAACCTTGAGGGGCGGAGAACCTAATGGCTCAGAAGATTAAGGTCTACCTCATTGACGATATCGATGGGTCCGATGCGGTCGACACCATCAATTTCGCTATCGACGGGGTCAACTACGAAATCGACCTCAATGAAAAGCACGCGGCAGAATTACGCGGCGCGTTTGAGAAATGGACGACGCACGCACGCAAGTTGGCGGGGCGCCGTACCCGGCGCACCGGTGCGGCCCGCACCACCGGCACTTCCGATGCGGCGAAGATTCGTGAATGGGCACGCGAGCACGGGTACGAGGTATCCGAGCGTGGCCGCATCCCCGCGGAGATTCGCGAGGCCTATGCCCAGCGCGCCCGGTAATTCCCCGGCGGTACTATCCGCAGACGCGTGAGTAGGTGAGGGAGACCGTGACGGTCACCCTCACCTTCTTTTCCCC
>JAJYRV010000188.1 GCA_021793935.1 Actinomycetes bacterium
GGTGCATGACACGGAAGCTTTCGGCCCGGTGTCTTCGGTGCTCACCTACGATGGGAGCGCGGCGGAGGCGGCCCGCCTGATCGCGCTCGGCGGCGGTTCCCTGGTGACGTCCCTCGCCTCCGCGGACCAGGGCTTCGTTGCGCAACTCGTGCGCGCGACTGCTTCCAGCAACGGCCGGGTCCTCGTGCTCGACCGCACCGACGCACGCAGTTCCACCGGGCACGGGTCCCCATTGCCGATGCTCGTGCACGGGGGTCCGGGCCGGGCGGGGGGCTCCGAAGAACTCGGCGGGGTGCGCTCCGTCTTCCACTTCATGCAGCGCACCGCGATCCAAGGCAGCCCCGAGGCGCTCACGTCAATCACCGGCGTGTGGCACCCGGGCGCCCCGACCCACGAGAGCGGCGCCCACCCGTTTGCCAAATCTCTCCAGGAGCTGCGGATCGGTGACCAGATCGTCTCGGACTACCGGGAGATCACGCTCGAGGACATCACTCATTTCGCGGAATTCACCGGCGACAAATTCTATGCCCATATGGATGAGGAGGCGGCGGCCGCCAACCCGTTCTTCCCCGGACGGGTCGCCCATGGGTATCTATTGCTCTCCTTCGCGGCCGGTTTGTTCGTCAAACCCGATCCCGGCCCCGTCCTTGCGAACTACGGCGTGGAATCCTGCCGGTTCCTCGCGCCGGTCTCCCCCGGGGACAAGGTCCGCATTGCCCTCACCGCGAAGCAGATCATTCCCCGAGAGACGGACGATTACGGAGAGGTCCATTGGGACGCGGTGCTCACGAACCAGGAGGAGGAGGTTGTGGCGACCTACGACGTGCTCACCCTGGTATCGAAAATGCCCCGCTAGCGGAAATCGCCCGTTTCGCTCATCCGCAACCCGGTACGAACGTAGGCAAGCACAGCATCGGCGAGTCCCTCGGGGCTGATCTCACCGCCGGGGCGGTACCACTCGACGAGCGAGTTCACCAACCCGAACGTGAACCGAGCGGCGAGCCACGGGTCAAGGTCGTTGCGCAGCGTTCCCTCGGCGGCAGAGGCGGCGAACAGCTCGTGCAGCTCGTTCGTCAGCGCCCGCCGGCGGCCGGTGGCGCGGCGCTCGGCGTCCGTGTTGCCATACACCCGCAACAACAGGGTCAGAGCCCGCTGTTGTTCACTCGCGATGATGACGGCGCCGTGGATGATGTGGCGAATCTTGTTCTCTGCCGGACCGGCGGGGGCGTCGCGAAAGAGCTGTTCGAGGGGACCGAGCGCCCGCTCCAACGCGAGGTCGAGCATTTGCTCCTTGGAGTCGAAGTGGTGATACAGCGCCGCCTTCGAGATCCCCAACCTGCGGGCGAGCATGTCCAGAGAGGCCGCATCGTATCCGTGGGTGGTGAACACTTCGATGATCGTGTCGAGGAGGGTTTCCCGGTCATAGCCGGGCCGCCCGGGGCGGCGAGCGGAGGTAGGCGCGGTATTCACCCCTCCATTGTTCCCCATCGGCCGGTCGTTGAGATATCTCCGCGCGATCGCCTCATCGTTGCTCGTGGTCGCTCGCGGTGCCGCTGCTCGCTTCGCCGACCGAGCTCTCCAGGCCGATCTGGTCCATCGCCGCGACTTGCGGATGGTGGAAGTCGAAGGCGGGGCGCTCGGAGCGGATCCGGGGCAGGCTGTTGAAGTTGTGCCGCGGCGGCGGGCTGGAGGTCGCCCATTCCAGCGACATCCCGTACCCCCACGGGTCGTCGAGGCCGAGCAGCGGGGCGCTGCGCCACGTCACGTAGACGTTCCAGAAGAACACCAGCGTCGAGGCGCCGAGCACGAACGCGGAAACCGACGAGATTTGGTTCATGATCACGAAGTCGGGTTCGGGCAGATAGTCCGCGATCCGCCGCTGCATCCCCATCACGCCGAGCCAGTGCTGGATCATGAAGGTTCCTTGGAACCCGAGGAACAGCATCCAGAAGTGAATCTTTCCCAGCCGTTCATTCAACCGCCGACCAGTCCATTTCGGCCACCAGAAATAGAAGCCGGCAAACATCGCGAACACCACCGTGCCGAAGACGGTGTAGTGGAAGTGCGCGACAACGAAGTATGTGTCGTGGACCTGAAAGTCCATGGGCGGGGAGGAGAGGATCACGCCGGTGAGCCCTCCGAACAGGAAGGTCGCGAGGAACCCGATCGCCCACAGCATCGGTGTTTCGAAGGTGAGTTTGCCGCGCCACATCGTGCCGATCCAGTTGAAGAACTTCACGCCGGTGGGCACGGCAATAAGCATCGACATGACGGCGAAGAACGGCAACAACACGGCTCCGGTCGCGTACATGTGGTGCGCCCAGACGGTCATGGACAGCGCCGCGATTCCGATGGTCGCGAACACCAAGCCCTTGTACCCGAAGATGGGTTTGCGTGAAAAGACCGGGATCACCTCGGTGATGATGCCGAAGAACGGCAACGCAATGATGTACACCTCCGGGTGGCCGAAGAACCAGAACAGGTGCTGATACAGCATGGGCCCACCGTTCGCGGGCGCAAAGATCTGCGCGCCGAGGATGCGGTCCGCGGCGAGCCCGAACAACGCCGAGGCGAGCACGGGGAAAGCCATCAGCACGAGGATCCCGGTGACGAGCACGTTCCAGCAGAAAATGGGTAGGCGGAACATCGTCATGCCGGGTGCCCGCAACGACAGGATCGTCGTGATGAGGTTCACCGATCCCAGGATTGTGCCGAATCCGCTGAGCGCGAGCCCCATCACCCACAGGTTTCCGCCCGCACCTGGGGTGAAGGAGGCGTCCGAGAGGGGGGCGTAAGCGAACCACCCGAAGGACGCCGCACCCTTAGGCGTGAGGAACCCGGAAATGACCATCAGCCCGCCCAGGGCGAAGATCCAGTAGGAGAACATGTTCAGCCGCGGAAACGCGACGTCGGGAGAGCCGATCTGCAGCGGCACCATGACGTTGCCGAGCCCGACGAATAACGGGGTGGCGAACAACAACAACATTAGCGTGCCGTGAATGGTGAAGAGCTGGTTGAACTGTTCGGTACTCTTGACGATCTGCAATCCCGGCAGGAGGAGTTCTGCGCGGATGAGCATCGCGAGCACCCCGCCGAAGGTGAAGAACGCGAATGCCGTGATGAGGTAGAGGTAGCCGACCACTTTGTGATCGGTGGAGGTTATCCACTTGACTACCAACCGCCCGCGCGACTCGCGGTTTTGCCCCAACCTCGCCGGCGCGCCTTCCTGAAGGCCTGGTTGTACCTCCATTGCCAACTCCTTCGGCTGTGGGCGCTCCCCTCGCGCCAGTTGCCCCGTCCGCTGTATCTGCACAAACTAAACCACCAGCCGGTCTCCCGGATAGGGGTTGCCCTTCCCGAGCAGAGGAGCCTAGTGGGCCGCAGTCGCGAAGGATCGGCCGCGGAACTCCGCGATGATCTCCCCGCGCTGGTTCGTCACTGTGACGTCGTAGATCCCGGTCCGGCCCTGCCGCACGCGCCGGCAGGCGGTCGCGGTGAGCACGTCCCCGGCCTCGCTCGGTCGCAGAAAGGAGATCTCGGCGCCGGACGCGACAGTTCGCGCCTCGGTTTCGTTGCACGCGTAGGCGAAGGCCGTGTCCGCGAGCGCGAAGACGACCCCGCCGTGGGTGATCGCGAATCCGTTCGTCATTTCCTTACGTACCCGCATCGAAAGGACCGCCCGGCCGCGCTGTAGCTCCTGGATCCACATCCCGAAGTGAGCCTTCGCGTGGTCGGAGGCGGCCATACTCGTCGCCGACCAACCGGGGTCAGCCGCCAGCGCGGGTTCCGCGTCAGCGGGATGGGGGTTCCTCATCACGTCGCGCTCCCTCAAAGATGTTCGCCTCGCACCGGTTGCGCGCGGGCGTCCCGCTAGTATAGTTAGTAACTGACCGATCGGTAAGTATTGCGGGAAAAGCCCCCTATAGAGGAGACCCGATGACTGCGACACTCGACGACGCTGCGCAGCAGGCCCGTTTCGACGCCCTCATCGACGCCGATGAGCGGATCGAGCCGCGCGATTGGATGCCCGAGGCCTACCGCAAGACGCTCATCCGCCAGATCTCCCAGCACGCACATTCGGAGATCATTGGAATGCAGCCGGAGGGGAATTGGATCACCCGGGCGCCGAGTCTGAAACGAAAGGCGATCCTCATCGCTAAGGTGCAGGACGAAGCCGGTCACGGCCTGTACCTGTATTCCGCAGCGCAAACACTGGGAATCTCCCGGGAGGAGATGACCCGCCAGCTCATCGAGGGCCAGGCCCGTTACTCCTCTATCTTCAACTACCACACGCCCACCTGGGCCGACATGGGGGCGATCGGCTGGCTCGTCGATGGCGCGGCGATCTGCAACCAGGTGCCGCTGTGCCGCGCCTCCTACGGGCCATACGGTCGGGCGATGGTGCGGATCTGTAAGGAAGAGTCCTTCCACCAGCGCCAGGGCTTCGAGATCCTCCTCACCCTTTCCCGGGGTACTCCGCAGCAGAAGCAGATGGCACAGGACGCGGTGAACCGGTGGTACTTCCCCTCGCTGATGATGTTCGGCCCGCCCGATGACGAGTCCCCGAACTCGGCGCAATCGATGGCGTGGAAGATCAAACGGTTCAGCAATGACGAACTGCGCCAACGGTTCGTAGGGATGCTCCAGCCCCAATTCGAGGCGCTCGGGCTGGAGTGCCCGGATAAGGAGCTGTATTTCGATGAGGGAACCGGCAGATGGGTGATGAGCGAGCTCGATTGGGAGGAGTTCAGGGAAGTGCTCCGCGGGAACGGTGAGGCGAATGCCGAACGGATTCGCCACCGCCGTCAGGCCCACGATGAGGGCGAGTGGGTGCGAGAGGCCGCCGCGGCGTTCGCGGCGAAACAGCAGTCCGCGGCAGCGTAGCAGAGCGGAAAAGGACGCGGGTATGTCGACTCACCAATGGCCCCTGTGGGAAGTGTTCGTCCGAGCGAGCCGTGGGCTCAGCCACGTCCA
>JAJYRV010000189.1 GCA_021793935.1 Actinomycetes bacterium
GCTGAACCTTCGTGCGGTTGGAGTACCGCGAGATCCTCGCCGTGCCCGGGTCGACGACGTAGCGGATCCCGGGCACCGTCAGCGAAGTCTCGGCGACGTTGGTCGCGAGCACCACGCGTCGGGTGGTGTGGGGCTGGAACACTCGTTGCTGCTCCGCGTTGGAGAGCCGGGCATACAGGGGTAGCACTTCGACGGCGCTGGCCGCGTGCGCACTTGACCTCGCCTCCCCTGGGCGCAGGTAGCGGGGGCCGAGATGATCGGCAAGCGCATCGGCGGCGTCGCGGATCTCGCGCTCCCCGGAACAGAAAACGAGAACGTCCCCGGGCCCTGCCACGATGAGTTCATCCACGGCGCGGCAGATGGCGCCTGCTTGATCGACGTCGTCGTCAACGAGCGGGCGGTACCGGATCTCCACGGGGTAGGTGCGCCCGGAGACTTCGATGACCGGCGCGGGCTGGCTGTTGCTGCCGAAGTGCGCGGCGAACTTCGCCGAGTCGATCGTCGCGGAGGTGATGATGACTTTCAGGTCGGGACGTTTGGGCAGGAGCTGGCGCAGGTAGCCGAGGAGGAAGTCGATATTGAGGGAACGCTCGTGGGCCTCGTCGACGATGATGACCTCGTAGCGACGCAGGAGCGGGTCGCGTTGGATCTCGGCGAGGAGGATCCCATCGGTCATGAGTTTGATGAGCGTGGAATCGGAGACCTTGTCGGTGAACCGGATCTGAAAGCCCACGGCCTGGCCGAGGCTCGTGTGGAGTTCCTCGGCGATGCGAGCGGAGACGGTGCGGGCGGCGAGCCGGCGCGGTTGGGTGTGGCCGATCGTGCCGTTGATGCCGTAGCCGAGTTCGAGGCAGATCTTGGGCAGCTGCGTGGTCTTCCCCGATCCGGTTTCGCCGGAGACGATCACGACCTGGTGGTCGCGGATCGCTTCGGCGATGTCGTCTCGGTGGGCCGAAACGGGCAGATCTTCGGGGTAGGTGATCTCCGGAACGGCCTGTCGGCGGGCCTCGAGCACTTCGGCCGTGGGCGGGCGATACCCGCGGTGTGGACGGCGATTCCCCCGTTTTCGGCGTCCACCAGTAGCGCCCTGGGGGCGCCGGCGTGGGTGGGGGGACGCAGAATTCACAGTTTCCTATCCTATTCGGGTCGCTGCCGCTTCGGCCGTCTGGTCGAGCGGCGCAGGTTGGGTGGCTTGGGCCGGGGCGGTTTCCAGCCTGCGCCGGGTGGGAGCATCCAGCCACGGTAACGGGCGATGAGCACGAGGGTCATTCCTACGAGGGTCGCGACGATCGACCCGATCTGTGCATGGTCTGCGAGCGAGAAGATCACCTGCGTGATGGCGGCGGCCATCGCGCCCGTCGCGTAGAGAGTATTCCCGCCGAGGATTCCCGGGATTCGACGTAGCACGACGTCGCGCGAAAATCCGCCGCCCACGGCCGTGATCATCCCGAGGAGGACCGCGGTGAGCGGGCTGAGACCCACCGTGAGGGTCTTTTGCGCCCCTACCGTCGCCCATAGGCCGATGGCGAGCGCGTCGATCGGCGGGAACACCCGATCCCAGACCCGGCCTTCGATCCGGATGAGCAGCGCGGTGCCCGCGCCGACGAGGGCGGTGACGAGGTAGGCGTTATCCGTCATCGCCACGGGCGGGCCGGCCTGCAGCAGCAGGTCTCGGATAATCCCGCCGCCGAGGCCGGAAAGCACGGCGAGCACCGCGAATCCAATCGCGTCGAGCCGGTAGGAGCGCGCGAGGACACCCCCGAGAATGGCGTTGAAGAACACGCCCATGAGGTCAAGCAACCTCATGATCTCGTCTATACCCACCGAATCGGCCTTCCCCCACGCTCAACCGCATTGCATCTTACGCCGGACGGAGGGCTTCTGCCGTGACTACGCCCACCATTTGGCGCCAGCATGCGGGAAACCCGCTACAGTGTAAGTCCGGAGTCAACACCTCCCCGGACGAGGCTGCCGTACCCGGTTCGCGACAAGACGGCAGAAGGAGGACTCACGTGGCGTGGACCGTTTTGATTCTTTCTGGAGCCTTCGAAGCCGTTTGGGCAAGCGCACTCGGCCGATCTGATGGGCTCACCCGGCTTTGGCCCACCGTGATTTTCTTCGCGGCGCTGGTCGTGAGCATGGGCGGACTCGCGTGGGCAATGAAGTACCTGCCCACGGGCACTTCCTACGCCGTGTGGGTGGGAGTGGGTGCGAGCATCGCAGTGATCTATTCGATGGCGACCGGCGCCGAGAGCGTTACCCTGGCGAAGATCCTGCTCATCATGGGGCTCATCGGCTGCATCGTCGGGCTGAAGGTCGTGAGCTAGTTCCCGTGCGGGTTGACGAGCTTGGATGGCTCTAGTTCAGCCCGCAGAACGCTCTCTTCGACGAGGCCCTCGCGAAGCACGAGGTCGACGATGGACGCCCCCGTCGCCACCGCTTCCTTCGCGAGTTTCGCCGCGTTGGAGTAACCGATGAGCGGGGAGAGCACCGTGGCCAGCCCGGCTGAGCGGTGCACCCGCTCCTCGAGCGCGGCGCTGTCAGCGGTGATTCCGTACACGCAGCGATCCGCCAGGACCCGCACCGCGTTGGTGAGTTCGGTGATGGATTCGTACAACTTCACGAAGATCACCGGTTCGAAGGCGTTGAGCTGCAGTTGTCCACCTTCGGCCGCCATTGTGATCGTGAGGTCGTTGCCAGCGACGACGAAGGCCACCTGGCT
This sequence comes from Actinomycetes bacterium, assembly GCA_021793935.1. The sequence goes on from JAJYRV010000189.1 coordinate 2,723, forward strand.
CACCACTTCGGGGATCACCGGATTGACCTTGCCGGGCATGATCGAGGAGCCGGCCTGCATCGCGGGAAGCTGAATGTCGCCGAAGCCCGCCTGCGGCCCCGAGCTCAGCAGCCGCAGGTCGTTGCTGAACTTCGAGAGCTTCATCGCGCTGCGCTTGAGCGCCCCGGAAATCGTGACGAACCCGCCGGTATCCTGGGTCGCGTCCATGAGGTTCGAGGACGTGTACACCGGCAGTCCGGTGACCTCGGCGAGGTGCTGGCGGGCGAGGGCGGTGTAGCCGCGGACCGTGTTGAGCTCGGTGCCGATCGCGGTACCTCCGAGGTTCACCTCGAGCAGGTTCTCGCGCACGGTGCGCAGGAGTTCGAGGTCGGATTCCACCGCGTGGGCGTAGGAGCCAAATGAAAGTCCGAGCGTCATCGGCACCGCGTCCTGCATCTGCGTGCGGCCCATCGTGATGACATCAGCGAATTCCGCTGACTTCTTCCGCAGCGTGTCTGCAAGGTGCGCGAGCGCCTCGAGCAGGCCGCCCAGGGTTCGGTACAGCGCGATCCGCAGAGCCGAAGGATAGACGTCGTTCGTTGACTGGCCGCGGTTCACGTGGTCGATCGGGTGCACCTTGGCGTACTCCCCGCGCGGGAGGCCGAGGATTTCCAGCGCCCGGTTGGCGAGCACTTCGTTGGCGTTCATGTTCGACGACGTTCCAGCCCCGCCCTGGATGACGTCGACGACGAACTCCGAGTGGAGCTTCCCACCCGCGACGTCGGTTGCTGCCGCAACGATCGCCTCCGCCACGTCGCTCGGGATCGCGCCGAGTTCCCCGTTTGCCTTCGCGGCGGCCTGTTTCACTTCCGCGAGCGCGGTGACGAGCTCGGGGATCTCGCCGATCGTGCGCCCCGTGATCGGGAAGTTCGCAACAGCTCGGGCGGTGTGGGCGCCGTAGTAGACGTCGGCTGGGAGTTCGACGGGGCCCAGTGAGTCATTCTCGGAACGGGTGGCGGTGAGTTGTGAAGCAGAAGTCATATTCGTTCTCAAATTGGAGGTCAAGGGCGCTCCCCCTGGGAGTCCAATAGACCATCTTCACCTAAAGCTGAGGCAAATGCGTAATCTGTCCACAGCTTGGTCGCCGCCGGATTATCCGTTGATGATCGACTCCACGAAGTCGGATTCCACCTCCCGGACGTGCCGGTGCCGCCACCGGGGAGAGTTGTCCTTGTCGACGAGAACTGCGCGGACACCCTCGAGGAAGTCCGAGTCTTGCGTGAATTTCTGCGCTATCCGCAGGTCCTGTTCAAGCACCGCGTCAAGGTCGGGCAAAGTCGCCGCTCGGCGGAGCGCAGCGAGGGTCACCGCCACCGACAGTGGGGATCGGGAGGCGATGAGCTCGCCCGCCGCCCGCGCTTCGGGGTCTTCATGCGTGGTCAATCTCTCAATAATTTCCGCTGCATCGTCGCTGGCGTAGCACTCGGCGATCCATTCACTCCCGGCCATTGTGCCCGGGGGCTCCTCATCCGCGCCCGCTGCCCCGAGCGCGCGTTCACGGTCGCGCGCAGCATCGACCGCGTTCGCGTCGGTCGGGGTGGTGCGTAGTGCTTCAAGCAAATCCTCCCAGCGGTCTGGGTCGATGACGGCGTCGGCGAACCCGGCGAGTACGGCGTCGCCGCCGGACACCGGCGCTCCCGTGAGTGCCATGTGCGTGCCGAGTTCTCCGGGGGCGCGCGAGAGCGTGAACATTGTGCCGACGTCAGGAAATAGCCCGATGCCAGTTTCTGGCATGGCGAGGCGGGTGCGTGGAGTGGTGACGCGGATCGAGCCGTAAGTGGAGATGCCGACCCCGCCGCCCATGACTATTCCGTCCATGAGTGCCGCGTAGGGTTTCTGCAGCGCAGCGATCTGGGAGTTCATTGCGTATTCGTTCCGCCAGAATGCTGCCGCCGCTTCTGCTCCTCGCTCGAGGATCTCCGCGCGGATTGCGCGCACGTCCGCCCCCGAACACAAGCCGCGTTCGCCGGCACCGTCGATCGCAATAGCGACGATGGCCGGATCGGCGGCGAAATCGTCCAAGGCGGTTCGAACGATGTCGATCATCGCCGGTGTCAACGCATTGATAGCGCGCGGGCGGTTGAGGCGGATCCGGCCTAACGGGCCGTCGGTCCAAATAAGGGCTTCGTCGTCCATAGCGACATCCTCCTGCACGCCTGCGCGATCACCCAGCCAGCCCGATTTTTTGAAACGAGGCAT
>JAJYRV010000190.1 GCA_021793935.1 Actinomycetes bacterium
ACGCCGGATCACTCGCCGTCAGGAGCAGTTCGAGCCGGCCAGCGGTGAGCAGGTCGAGGCTCGCCGCCGCACGCGCGAGTACCGCGGGGTTTTCTTCGCCGACGTCGATGCGCGCGAGGAGCCGCGCGGCTTTCGTAGCTCCAGCGAGCCAACCCATCGCCGTCCACGGATCGTATTCAGGCAGGTCGACGGCGAGGATATCGGCGCCCGCCTCTTCCGCCGCCTTGGCAAGCGCGGCGAGCTCCGTGGGGTCGGTAGAGGTGAGCCTCGCCCCCAGCGTGAGGGGAAGGCCGTGGTCGATATTCACCCTCGTTCCGAGGCGACGAGTTCACGCGCCGCCGGCGCGACTTCCTGACCAAACGTGGCGAGTTCCTTCTCGTCATCGGAACCAAGGATGAAGGTGCTCATGCCGAATCCTAACGCGAGGTCGGCGATCTGTTCGGCCCACTGCGTCGGTGGGCCGGTGAGCAGCCCCTCGGTCTCCGCTTCGGTGAAGCGCCCATTGATATTCAGGAGCCGGCGGATCTCCCCCGGCTGCCGGCCAGCGGCCGCGGCAGCGTCGTCGATCCGGGCGTTGCTCGCGGCGAGCTCCTCGACGCTCTTCAGATACCCGAGCGAAGGCAACCACCCATCCGCCTTCTGCCCCACCATCCGCAGCATCCGCGGCTTATACGCACCCAACCAGATCTCCACGTCGTGAGCGGGCGCAGGGCCGCGTTTCGCGCCGGCCACTTCGTGATGGTGCCCCCGCACGTCGAGGCGCGCCGGATTACCCGTATCCCACAGTCCGCGAATGATCTCCATCGCTTCACCCAGTGCCGTCACCGACTCCCCCGGCGTGAGCCGCTCGGCCCCCATTGCGACGATGGCGTCCCAGAACGCGCCGGCGCCGAGCCCGAGTTCCACCCGGCCGCGGGAGAGGCGGTCGAGGCTCGCGACGGCACGGGCGATCACGCCGGGTTTGCGCAGGGGAAGATTGAGGACGTTCGGGGCGAGCTTCACCCGTTCGGTGCGTCCCGCGACGAAACTCAGCAGGGTCCATGAGTCGAGGAAGGAGGGCTGGTAGGGATGGTCTTGGAAGGTGACGAGATCAAGGCCGACGATCTCGGAGTGCTCGGCGAGAGCAACCACGCCGGCAGGATCGTGATTTGCCGGTGTGATGAAAGAGCCGAATTCCAGCTCGTGCCCGTAATCCGCCACGCTCATTCCCTTCGCCCGTGCTACTACGGTAAGCGTTCGAAGCTCGCGGGTGCCTGCAAAAACGGGGTTTAGTGACGCAACGAACAGGGCAGGCGGGGCACGGGGAGCTCTTTAGGGATAAAAAAGGCGGGCCAGGGGCCCGCCTTTGATGGGTCGCTTGCGTTAGCTCGCGAGCACGAGGCCGTCCTTACCGAGCTTGGGCATCGTGCCCTCCAGGATCGCTTCGTCGATGAGTTGGGACGCTTTTTCCTCTTCGATGTCGAGGGCGAGGGCGAGTTCGGCGATCAGCGGACCGACGGCGTCGCGCAGCACGCCCATCTCCCCGTAGGAGACCCGGTTCTCGTGGTTGCGGCGCATGATGTCGCGCACGAGTCCGGCGGTGGTGATGACGTCACCGGAATTGAGGCGTTCGGTGTAGTCCTTGAACCGGCGCGACCACACCTTATCGAAGGGGCTGGATTCGCCGGTGAGGATCTCGAAGATTTCCTTGACACCCTTGGAATCCATCAGAGGGCGCACGCCCATTTCATCAGCGAGATCCACGGGCACGGCAACTGACATTTCGTCTTGGTGGGTCAGCAGCGTGAGATACTGCTTCTTCTCTCCGCGCAACGTGCGAGAGGAAATTTTCTTTACCGTAGCGGGACCGTGGTGAGGGTGGACAACAATCTGGCCTTTGGTGAAATTCAACGAGGATCCCTTCAGTTTTCATGCGGTGCTACGCGGTTCAACACTTGCGCCGCGGATTTTATTCCCGAGCCGCAAGTTCACCTACACCAGTGAGGATTTTCTCACAATTTGCACTAATTGTCCACGCTGGTAGCGCCGGCTTCCTCGGCGGGGAGCGCCCGCAATTCCCGCCGCATGATTTTCCCGGAACTCGACTTGGGGATCTGCTCCAAGAATTGCACCGCGCGAACTTTCTTGTACGGGGCCACGTGCGCGCCGACGTGGGCGATCACCTCGGCTTCGGAAAGCGCCGCCCCGTCCGCGCGTACGACGCACGCCTTTGGGATCTCCTGCCCATCCGCGTCGAGGACTCCGATGACCGCAGCGTCGGCGATGTCGGGATGGAGGAGCAGGACGGCTTCCAGTTCCGCCGGAGCAACTTGGTATCCCTTGTACTTGATGAGTTCCTTTACCCGGTCGACGATCGAGAAGTACCCGCCGGCGTGGTAGACCGCGACGTCGCCGGTGTGGAGGAACCCATCGGCGTCGATGGTTTCGCCAGTCTCCTGGGCGCGCCCGAGGTAGCCGAGCATGATGTTCGGGCCACGCACCCACAGCTCCCCGGGCGCGGAGACTCCCTCGGGGCCCGCGTCAGTGATTTCTGTTCCGGTAGCGACGTCAACGAGTTTGGCTTCCTGATTCGGGATGAGCACCCCGATCGAGCTCACGGGAATGTCCGTTGACTCGGGCGGGATGACGTGGGAGACCGGGCTCATCTCCGTCATTCCGTAGCCCTGTAGCATCCGGGCGTGCAACCGCCGCGCGGCGGCCTCGCCCGTCTCGCCGTCTAACGGCGCCGCGCCGGAGAGCATCGTCCGCACTGAGGAGATGTCATAGTCGTCGACGATCGGATGTTTGGCGAGGGCGACGGCGATCGGCGGGGCGATGAATATGTACGTGCACCCGAACCGTTGAATGGTCTCGAGAAAATCCACGAGGTCGAACCGGGGCATCGTCACCAACCGCGCGCGTTGGCGTAGGGCGAGGTTGAGGAGCACGGTCATCCCGTAGATGTGGAAGAAGGGCAATACCGCGAGCACGCGGTCTTCGGGGGTGACGTCGATGATGGCCCGGGATTGTTCCACGTTCGCGACGAGGTTCCGGTGCGAGAGCATCACGCCTTTGGGTTCCCCGGCGGTTCCGGAGGAATAGGGCAGGACGGCGATGTGGGTGGCGGGATCGAATTCGACGTCGGGGGCGGCTTCACCAGCGCCAAGCAGTTCCCTGAGATTGGGGTGACCGGCAGCGCCGTCGAGCACGATCAACTGATCATCGGGGATCCCGACGGTTGCTGCCGCTTGGGCGGCCTGCGGCAGCAACGGAGAGACGGTGATGAGCCAGGTCGCCTGGGCGTCGCGCAGCTGTTTGACAATCTCCGCCGCGGTGTAGAGCGAGTTGACCGTTGTGAGCGTCGCCCCGATCCGCAGGGCGCCGTGGAACACGGTCGCGAAGGCGGGGATGTTCGGGCACAGCAGCCCGAGCACCGTTCCGACCTCGACGCCGCGGGCGGTGAGGGCCCCGCCAAACGCGTCCACCTGCGCCCGCAACTGCCTGAAGGTGGTTTCTGCCCCGTCACTTGGGTCGACGAGGACAACCCGATCGAGGTCATCGGGTGTGAGCGTGCCGAATAGCGATTCGTAGATCGAAATGTTGGGAATTTCGACGTCGGGATATGGGCTCGTGAACATCGTTGTTCTCCCTGCAGGTCGTGGTGCTGCTGAGTTTACTGGCCCGGGCCGGGGTTGTCGCGGGAATCCGGGTCCGGTTGTGCCGACTGGACGGCGTACGTGCGCAGTCCTCCAGGGTCGTTCACCACGACGTAGTCCTCCTCCCCCGCAACGGCGGCGAGCACGGCATCCCGGTCCCACGGCGGGCCCGTGTGTGTAGCGAGGAGGTCGACGTTCGCTCCGGTCGACTCGCGCACCTGCCGGGCGAGGCTTGCGTCTTCCGCGCCGACCAGTGTGATGGAGCGACGGCGAGCGGGAGGGTTGTCGCCGGCCCGGCGCAGCTCACTGCGCAGCGCGGGGGCATGAATTCCTGCCGCGGCGAGTGCGGCGATGAACGCCCCGATTGGGTTCTTGGCCGCGCGCACTGAGCCGAGGTTGAGTCCCGCGCCCACCGCATCGTTAAGCAGGTCGGAGACGGCGATGATGAGCGCGAAGAGCGCCGTTACGCCGCAGATCCCAAGAACAATGATGAGGTACACCCGCCTGGGAGCGCGTGCGCTTTTGCCCGTCTGCCGCGCGCGGCGCCAGTGCACCCACCATAACGGAGCACCGATGAGCAAGAGGGTGAGCGCGGCGAGAAGCGTGTTGCGGGTTGTTCCTTCGGTTCCCAGCGCCGGCGTCATTGCCTCGAGCGCAGCTACGACGAGGATTCCCACGCCCGCGGCGGCGGCTCCCAGGCCGATTCCGGCCACGACGTGGGTGTATACCACCCGCACGACGTGGTCGTCAGTGGAGCCCGGGGCCAAGAAGCTGCGGTGGTACCACCAGAGGGTGAGGCCGGTGACGACGGCGGCGAAGTGGGCGGGCCAGTCCGTCCACACGCCAACGGTGGCGGGGTCGCCGATGAGGTTGATGAGTCCGCGCCACACGAGTGCCCCTGCGCCCGCGAGGGTGAGCACGAGACCGCCGGCAACGCCGAGCAGTAGAACGTAGGTGTGCCAGGCAGCGCTCCTCGGCAGGCGCGCCGCCCGCCAGGGCCAATACAGCAGCCACGCACCGCCGCCGGCCACGAGCAGCCCTGCGGCGGAGGCGAGTTCGTAGGGGCCGCCGGCGAGCATCGGCGCGCCACGGAGGAGTTCGAGTGCCTCGGCAAGGAGCGTGAACAATCCGCCTGCGCCGAGCACGAGTCCGATCACGGCCCCGAGCAACTCGTACCCCGTTTTCCCGCCGCTGGGAAAGCGAATCAGCCAGTGGCCGGCCCACAGCCCGCCCCAGGCGAGTATTCCAGCCGCGGCGGCGGGGTCGATCCCTTCACCGATGAGGAGTGCCATGACCAGTGCGTGCACACGATCCGCGGCG
>JAJYRV010000191.1 GCA_021793935.1 Actinomycetes bacterium
GGCGCAGTTCAGTGTCGATAACAAAGGGGTTCACAGTTCGTCCTCATCAGTGGTGTTACGTTCTTGGAGCCGTGCCCGGCCCGCGGCGACCTGGGAGCCGATCTTGCCCAGATCGATCTCGAACTCCGCGAGTTTCCGGTCGCAGTAGTCATCGGCGTCCCGGGCGAGTTGGTCGGCTTTTGCTTCCGCCTCGGCGATCAATTCTGCAGCGCGCCGGTTCGCCTCGACGACGACCTGCTCGTTGTCCACGAGCGCCTCGGCTTCGGCGTGTGCCCGAGCGAGAATTCCTCGCGCATCGCTACGGATCTTATCCGCTTCGGCGAGTTCACCGGGTAAAACTTCGCGCGCAGAGGAAATGAGATCGAGCACTTCCGCGCGGTTGATGAGCGCCGAGGCGGACATCGGCATCGCGCGGGCGCCAGTGATGAGTTCGTTGAGCTCATCGAGGATCCCCACGAGCGATTCACCGTCGGTGGATGGATTTTCCTCAGCCATCGTTACCCTTCAATCTTTGCGAGCGCGGCAGCTACCGGTGGGGGCACGAGATCGGAGACGTCCCGGCCGAATTTACTCAGTTCACGTACGAGCGAGGAGGAGATGTGGATGAGTTCGGGGTTCGCGGTGAGGAACACCGTTTCGATCCCGCTCAGGTGCTTGTTCATCAGCGCCATCGGCAGTTCGTGGTCGTAATCGGCGCCGCCGCGGATCCCCTTGACGATCGCGCTCGCACCGACCTCGCGGCAGAAATCAGCGATGAGCCCGGGCACGAGCTCCACCCGCGCCCCGGGGATGTCGGCGACGACCTCGGTCACGAGGTCGCGGCGTGTTTCGTCGTCGATGAGCGGTGTCTTCGCGGGATTGATCCCGATCGCGACGATCACCTCGTCCGCGATCCCGCGAGCGCGGCGCACGATATCAACGTGCCCGAAGGTGATGGGATCGAAGGATCCTGGACATACGGCAACGCGGGTACTCACTCCTCTAACGTACCCGATTTCCGATTCTGGGCGGGAATGGATCGGCGAGAATGGAGGGGTGCCCCGTTCTTCTTCACCTTCTGACGCTCGAAAGTTCGCGGTACTGCGGAACCGCCAGTCCGGCCCCTATGTCGCGTTCGCCGGGATGTCGATGATGGGCGACAACGTTGAGCACGTCCTCTCCTACTGGGTGCTGTGGGAAACCTTCCACTCCCCCGCCCTCGTCGGCTTCCAACTCCTGAGCCACTGGACGCCGTTCCTCCTCCTTTCGGTATACGCAGGGGCCTTGGCGGAACGGTTTGATTGCCGGCGCCTCATCCAGATCGCGCAGGCGATGTTCATCACCGTTTCCCTCGCGTGGGGCGTGTTGTTCGCCACCGGCAGCCTCACGCTGTGGGCGGCGTGCGTGCTCCTCGTCGTGCATGGGCTCGCCGGGTGCCTGTGGGCACCGGCGGAGCAGATGATGCTCTACGATTTCGCTGGTCCCGCAACGCTTCCCTCCGCGGTGCGGATCAACGCGACCTTCCGTTCTCTCGGGGTGTTGTTCGGCCCGGTCCTCGGTTCCCTCCTCCTCGTCACCCTGGGCCCGACCCTGGGCATCTTCGTCAACGTGGCGTTCTACCTGCCGATGACCTTGTTCCTCTTCCGCACCCCCTACACCGGTCACAGCCGGAGCCGGGTGCGCCGCACCCGGGTGGGTCTGTTCGATTCGTTCCGGGTCCTTGGCACCGTGCGCAATCACCGCGAGATCCTCACCGTCCTCGTGCTCGCCGCCCTCGCCTCGATCACCGTGGGCACGGTGCTGCAGAATGCGATGCCCGTGTTCGGTAACCTGCTCGCGGGGGCGACCGATCCCGACGTCATGTACGGAAGCCTGTTATTCGCCCTCGGCGCGGGCGCGGTCCTGGGTGGGTTCGCGCTCGAGGTCACCGGCTGGGTGCGGGCCGACCTGCGGGCGGTCGTTGTCGCCACGGGCACGCTCGGCGCGTTCGCGGCAGCGTTCTCCCTCACCCGCAGCGCTCCGGTGGCGTTCGCCGCCCTCTTCTTCGCAGGCGTCAGCCAGATCACCGCCGAATCTGCCGGCATGTCGATCGTGCAGCTCAAGGCTCCGGGCGATCAGCGGGGCCGGGTGATCGGTTCGTATTCGATGTTCGGCCCGGGAATGAGGTCGTTTTCGGGGGTGACGGTCGGGCTGCTCGGTTCGTTCATGGGGATCCCCACCACGGTCCTCGTGGGCGGGATCGCCCTCGTCGCGGCAACGGTGCTGACGATCGCGATTATTCGGCCGGAAGTTCGGCAAAATTGAGCCGGGTCTCACCGTAGATGCGGGCACCCAAGTCCCGCAGTGGTTCCGGCCAGAGGAGCGCCTGGGCGCGGGCGGGTTGCTCCCACATGAGGACGGCCTCAGGGGCGAGCCAGCCGACGAGCAATTCGATGACCTCCGCCGCTTCGTCGAGGTCGTAGGGGGGATCGGCGAGCACGGTATGAAAGCGCTGCGCTGGCGCGGGCTCGTGCAGGAAGGTCCGCACCTGTTTCGCATGGACGACGCCGATGTCGCCGAAGCCTAGGGCACGCAGGTTCCCCTCGCACACCCGGGCAGATCCGGCGTGGGCCTCGACGAACGTCGCTGCGGCCGCGCCGCGGGAGAGCGCTTCGATCCCCAACGCTCCCGAGCCCGCGTACAGGTCCAATACCCGTGCCTCGGTGATCGCATCGAGGTGCTCCAGCCGCGAGAACATCGCTTCGCGGACGCGGTCGGAGGTGGGCCGGGTGCCTTTGGGGGGCACTCGCAGTTGCTGGCCTTTGGCCGTACCGGCGATTATTCGGGTCATTTGCGCCTATCGTTCGTCCGCGTGGCCGCGAGGAGCGCGAGTGCGCTCGTGGCTGCTTGGGTGACAAGGAGTGCGGGAGCCGGGCCGAAGACGCCGATCGCGAGCCACAGCGGCAGGCCTGCGAGGATGATGAGATCGGGGCCGACGGAAATGACCGAGAACGCGCCGGGCGGGATCGCCTGCCCGTCGGGGGTGGTGATGAGCGGGGCCGACCAGTCTACGGGTTTACGGTAGGCCGAGCGGAGAATACCCGCGGCGAACACGGGCCCGGCGAGAAGGGCGAGGAAGAACCATGCTGGGCTCTTCTCCCCGACCGCGACCGGGAGCACCCCGGCGAGCAGGAGCATCATCGCGGCGCTAGGCACGATCGTTCGGCTCCAGCGCACCGCCCGCTGGCTCAGCGGCCACAGCGAGTCGAGGACGGGTGCCTGAAAGGCCTGACGGGCGGGCCCACCGAGCGCGCTCGCGCTGAGCAGCCCCCCGAAGAAGGCGGCGAGGAGAAGCGCCCACGTGCCCCACCCGGCGAACGACACCAGGAGGGGCACCAGTGCTCCGATGAGGAACTGGATGAGGTGGCGCGGGGTCCGCGCGAGTTGCATCACCTCGCTCACGATGAGCGCGGGCACGGGCCGGCCCACGCGCCGGAAGGCCCGGGACGCGCGGGTGGTCCGCGTGGTTGCCGCGCTCGAGCCGAGCAGGAAGCCGAGTTCGCGTGTATCGAACGAGCGAGCGCTGCTGTTGATCCCCGCGGCGACGAGACCGCGCTCGCGCACCTGCGCCCCGGAGATCCGTTCCATTGACCTATCGGCGAGCACCCCGGCCGCCGCCGCGGCGGCGAGCCCCACCACAGCGACCGCCCACCACGGCGCCGCCGGTGCCGACCAACCTGTGGCAGCTCCCACTGCGAGCGGCGCGAGGGCGAGGGCGAGGAGCCCGTCCCCGGCAGGGGCGACGCTGCGCACCGCCCCCCGCACTTGCGCAACGGCGGCGAGATTCGCCATCAACGCCGCCAGCGCACCAACGCCGAGGATCACCTCGAGGCGGAACTGCCCCATGAGGATCGCGATGGGAAGCCCCGCGAGCGTGCCCACCGCGAAGGCCACCGCGGCAAGGGTGAGGAGGCGGGGGCGCAACAGGCCGCGGCGATCCACGGGGGCGGCGAGCCACCAGCTCGCGTACCCCGCGCCGAGGAAGATCGGGCCGATCCGCCCCGCAAGGCCGAGGGTCACACCGAGCAGGAGCGCGAGCGCGCCCCAAGCGAACCATTCCGCCCCCGCCCGCACTCCCGGAGCCTCGCGGAGGTTTCCCGCTACCTCGTTCGCGATCCCCACGACGAGGGCGACGCTGATCGCTGCCGCAAGGAGCGCGGTGTAGAGGTCCTCGAGCACCGCGCCGGCCCTGCCGCCCCCGTGAGCGGCGATCGCTCGCCGGGTGAGTCGGCGCAGGTCTCCTCCGGCGCTCATCGCTCGCCCAACTCCACAACCTTATCCGCGCACGCGCGCACGAGCGCGGGATCATGGCTGGCGAACACGACGGTTCCCGCCTCTTGCTGGATCCGGCGCGCAAGCACCTCCTGCATGCGAGAATCCAGGCGCTGTTCGGGTTCGTCGAGCACGAGGAGCCGCCGCGGTCGAGCGAATCCCGCCGCGAGGAGGAGGCGGCGGCGTTGGCCCGAACTCAACGCTGTCGGCAGCGCGTGTTGCCGCTGCGTGAGCCCGAACTCCTCGATGAGGTCGGTGATGAACTCGCTCACCTGCGTCATCCCGTGCGCGCGGGCGACGAGGAGGAGGTGTTCGCGCACCGTGAGCGCCGGCAGGTAGGCGTCGTCATCGAACACGACCGAGACGTCGCGCCGGAACTGGGCGCTGCGTTCATCGACGGGGCGGCCGAACACACGGAGCACGCCTCCCAGGACCCCCAATTGCCCCACGATCGCGCGCAGGAGCGTCGATTTGCCGGTTCCGTTCGGCCCGACGATCGCGAGCCGACCACCAGCGGGAACATCGACCGTGATCGGTGCGGTGACAGCGCTTTCGATGTCATCGCCGTAGCCCACGAGCACCTCACGGATCTCGACCTCAGGCTCGGTCAAGATAGTCCTCCTGATCCGCCACCCGTGCCACGGCGTCGGCGAGCG
>JAJYRV010000192.1 GCA_021793935.1 Actinomycetes bacterium
GTACGTTCCGGAAATAGGTAGGCGTAGAGCTGTTGCTCAGGGGCCGCGGCGAGAGTTTCACGATAGAAATCTACGAGGCCCCCATCGTCGGTGGGAAGATAATAGGGAGTGATGAGTGCGGTGCGACGGATCCCTAGGTCAAGGGTCCTACGTGCCAACCTCCCCGCCTGAAAACTGCTCGCGTGGCCGAGGTGGGCGATCGTCCTGTCGGCTCCGATGAGGTCGCGGGTAAGTTTGAACAGCCCTAAGCGTTCATCATCGTCAAGGGCGAGGAACTCGCCGGTGGTTCCCGCAACTAACACCCCGTCGACGTGCGGTTCAATAAACTCTATTGCCCGCTGATACGTCCCTTCATCCACGTCTCCTTCGGACGTGAACGGAATAGGAATTGCAGTGACGATCTGAGGTTTCATCAATCCTTCTCTTCTTTTTGTAGTGTTGTGAATATCGTTCTCAATGGCACTCGTGCACTCGCAATTCGCTGGCGTTGCCACGTGTAACAAATGACGAGGTCCTCGTTTTCTACGCAGAGGCTGGGGTAGGAGTACTCTCCGACACCTGCGGTGACAACCCCGGAGTCCGCTCCTACAGGGGCGTCTGCTGCTCGCGGGAGAACAGGCGCGAAACGTGGGTCATCGTCGATCGGTGTGCGTCCGTCTTCAATCTCGATCAGCGGCGTCCACGCGGCGCCGAAATCCGTGGAAACCGCGAGGTGAAGCGGACAGCGGACAGCCCAATCGCCTGAGGTTGCGTTATAGACACACGCCAATGTGCCGGGCGCGATCTCGGCGACGGCCAGCGCTGAATTGTTATTCGGCAACGAACTCGGTTGCGCCGAGGCCCACGTCCTACCGTGATCACGCGAGGTGGACTGGAACGCCCAGCCCTCGGTGCTTCTCATCAAGGCATGGATTACGCCGTCAGTTTCCCCTCGCCATAAAGCAGGTTGAATTACTCCAGCACCGCGGAGAGTAGCGCGGTCGACCGGTATGGTTGTTTTCCGCCACTCGCGGCCCCCATCCATACTGATATCAACGAATGATTCCCATTCGACGACCGGGTCCCAGGTCTCAACGGAGCCAGGTGCCAACCACGTGTCGCCGAGGCGTAAGGGCGGATTCTTCACTGGTCCCCGCCCCCCAACACCTTCCCGACTGCCACCGGAATCCGTTGAAATGAGCCGGCGCGGGCGCGCCCAGGTCCGGCCCTCATCTGACGACGTTGTCAACCACGTCACCCAGGATGAGATTTCTGGTCCTCGTTTGAAGAAGAGCCATAACTCCTCGTCTGGGGCGTAGGCAAGCACGGGGTTCCAGTGCGCCGTTGGCGCAGGCGCGACCATTTGCGGGGCCGTCCACTCTCCCCCTACGCAGCGGCTGACGTAGATTCTCGTGTCCTCGCTGCCTTCTTTCGCCCCCGCGAACCATGCTGCGACTAAACCGGTCGAGGTTGCCAGAACGGTTGGTGCATGAACCTGCGTCCCGGGAGGATTGGGAGGTGTGACCCACGCACGCTCGAGGTCCGAGGGTCCAAGCTGAACCGCCATTACACACTCGTCGTCGCAGCACTTCGGGCCTTGCGGGCCTTGCGCCATTTGGAAATGAAGGGCGCCGCAAGACTCAAGACCGCAAGGAGGAGAAACGCGACGGAGATCGGATGCGAGAGCAAACTCGTCGGGCCCCCAATGACCAGGGCTCTCCGAAGATTTGCCTCGGCGAGTGGCCCCAGGAGCAGCCCCAGGACGATCGGCCCGGGTGGGAAGCCACCTCGTTTGAGAATCACTCCGACGAACCCGGCGATGAGCATCACCCACACGGAATAGAGGCTGTTCGTCGTGGTGTACGTGCCGATGACGCAGAAGATGAGGATCGCGGCCCAAAGGTAATGGTTCTTCAGATCCAGTAGTTTCACCATCGACTTCATCCGCATGAGCGAAACGGCTAGCGAGACAAAGGTTGCGATAAGCATGATCGCGGCGATGGTGACGATCAGGTCCGGCCGGTTGACAAACAACGACGGCCCGGGTTGAAGGCCCCAGATGACCATCGAACCGATCATCACGGCCATTACCGAGTCCCCGGGGATCCCGAGAGCCATCGTCGTCGTTAATGCCCCTCCCAATGTCGCCCCGGACGCGGCATCGGCGGAAGCTACACCCTCCACCGAGCCTTTGCCGAACTTTTCGGGTTCTTTGGATACTCGCCGGGCTTGATCCCACCCGACAATGCCCGCAATATCGCCACCAGCGGCGGGTACGATCCCCACGAAAGTACCCACGGCTGCGCCGATGCCGAACGGTTTTGCGGACTGCTTATATTCAGATTTATTCGGCCACCAACGCCCCAATCCCGAGATGGGCTTCATTTTGCTTTCGTGGTGGGTGATGATCTGGTCGAGCAGTTCCGAGACGCCGAAGAGTCCAATGATGACGGCGATGAAGGGAATCCCGGAATTGAGGTCGTTGATCCCGAACACAAACCGCTCGTCACCGGTTATTGGATCGCGCCCGACGGTCGCGATCGCGAGCCCGAGCAATCCGGCCAGTAGTCCTTTGAGAACGGACTTCGAGGATACGGACACCATGACGGTGAGTCCGAATACCACGAGTGAAAACATCTCGGCGGGACCGAATTTCAAGGCGATCTGCGCAATTGGCCGCGCCGCGACGATAAAGACGATCATCGAAACTAAGATGCCTGCACCCACGGTGATGCCTGAGATTGTCAGGGCAAGGCCCGCTTTGCCTTGCTTTGCCATGGGATAGCCGTCGAACGTCGTCGAAATTGCCGCCGGTGTCCCGGGCGTGTTCACAAGGATCGCCGGGATACGGTCACCGAAGTTCGCGCCCACATAGATCGACAACAGCACGGCCAGTCCCTGTGCAGGTTCGAGTGTGAGAGTAAAACTCGAGGCGAGGGCGACAGCCATGGTTCCCGTGATGCCGGGGAAAAGCCCCACCAGTGTTCCGATTCCGAGCCCAACGAGGAGCGCGATGATCGCGGTTGGGTCGGTGAGGAAACCGAGGCCTTCAGAAATTGCACTCATAGAGGCACCTTTAAGAGTACGGCGAATAGCGTGTATAGGAACGCGGTGAGCCCAAGTGGGAAGAGCGTGAGAACTTTCCAGTTCCGGCCACCGAATACCGCGGTGAGGACCACTAACAGCACAAGCGTTGCCGGGATGAATCCCACCAGCGGCCAGGTTAAAACGTAGGCGATTGCGGCAATCACCGTCGCAGCTGCGTTGATGCGTCCGCTGCGTGTCGTTGGTTCAACGTCCTCTCGGCTCATCGGCCGCGAGAATGCCACGACCACGAGCGCCACGGATAGAGCGAGGGCGAGGATCCCCAGGACGGTCGGCCACCAGCGCGGGTCTACGCCACCTGTTTCGCGGATGACGACAACCGCACGTGACAGCGCAATCATCGCCGCACTCAAAATTGCGGCAACGACTCCCGTGATCACTTCCAGCCGGCGTGAGGGCGGGAGTCCCGGCGTTGGTTCTGGGGCCGACTCCTCGTGAGACTCGGCCCCAGCTGTTTCGAACTCAGACATTAGCCCAGGAGCTCAGCAAAACGCTCGTACTCGGAGTGAACAAACTCGTCGTGTGCCTCTGCGTCCTTGTGAACGACGAGGTTCCCCGAGTTGGTTACCGTCTTCTCGTAGTCTTCACTCTCGAGCGCCTCGGAAATCGCCGATTCGAGCGTGGAAACTACATCACTTGGAATGTCCTTCGGGCCGTAGATACCGCCCCAGCCACCGAACTCCAGGTCACCCAGACCCGCCTCGGCGGCGGTAGGAACATCGGGCATGTCATCCAACCGCTCATCGTTGAACACGACCAGCGGCTTGACCTGTCCTTCGTCCATCGCGGCCAGCGCTTCACCCGAGCCAGAAACTCCGGCGTCAACTTGGTTGCCGATTACCGCCGCGACCGCCGGTCCACCGCCATCGAAGGGGACCGGGCTGATCTGCATTCCGGTTTCGGCAGCCAGTCCAAGGGCCGCGGCTTCCCAGATCGAGCCCGCTCCAGAGTTCGCGATTGAGAGCTCTTCGCTCTGCCCAGCCTCGACGAATTCCTCGATGCTGTCATATGGGCTGTCCGCGGGGACTGAGAGTACGCCGGGAGCGTTCATGATCTGAGAGAGGAACGTGAAGTCATCCGGGTCGATGTCGTAGCCCTGGTGACCGAGCATAGCGATCTCCACGGGGCCGAACCCTATCGTGTAGCCGTCCGCTTCCTGATCCCGGACGTACTGCATCGCTGTCGATCCCGATGCACCCGGACGGTTCTCCACGACGATCGACACATCGAGAATCGGCTCTAGCGCCGATGCGAGCGCCCTCGATGTCAGGTCTGAGCCGCCGCCGGCGTCAGCCTGAACAATAAGCGTGATGTCCTTGTCAGGGAAGTCGCCACCGCCCTCGTCAGAACCTCCCGAGCACGCGCCCAGTGCTAACGCGGTAGCAGCAACCGCTGACGCGATCGCAAACCTACGATTCTTCATTCTCAACTCCGATGTCTTTAACGATTTCGAACGATATTCGATTGCCAGCGGGTCTTCATCAGACGACCCAGAGCCATCCAGGATCTGCCGATCTTGGAAGTTGAAAGAACCTTTGAGGGATTCAAGCGATCTGTTGCGCACCACACTGTACCCCTCATCGGCTCCCCTCCCACATCTATGTAGACTGACTACTGTTAACAATCAGAGTATATGCTGCGTCTCCTCCCGGCAACTTCCTAGCCGCGATTTTTCGTGAGGGTCGGATTCTGGTGGGAGGTGTCCCCCTGATCTGCCTTGGGGTGGATTTACGAAGTTTGGGTAGGTCAAGGGCCCCTTGGGGCGCTGGGGTGGGCGTCGGTTCCTGCCGAAGTGGGTCTTTCTTGTCACTGGTGGGGGGATGGTTCGC
>JAJYRV010000193.1 GCA_021793935.1 Actinomycetes bacterium
CGATCTACCCCGGGGCGGGGGTGCACTACTACCGCGCCGGCTCGGCCGCGTCGCTGATGGGGCCCGCGCTGCTGCGGGGCGCGGGGATCGAATCGGCGCATCTGGTGCACCTGACGGGCATCACGCCGGCGCTCTCGGCGAGCTGCACCCACCTGGTGGAGGCGGCGATCGATGCCGCCCAGGCCGCGCGGGTGCCGATCTCCTTCGATATCAATTACCGCTGCGCGCTCTGGCCCCTCGACACCGCCGCTCCGGTGCTACTCGCGCTCGGGCGCCGGGCCGACACGGTGTTCGTCGGGCTCGACGAGGCGCACACTCTGTGGCGCTGCCGCACTCCCGAAGACGTGCGCGCGCTGTTTCCCCGCGCGCGGCTCGTGGTCAAGAACGCGGAGGTCGGCGCGACGGAATTCTCCGGGCAGGAGCACACCTTCGTGCCCGCCCCCGTCGTCGACGTCGTCGAGGTGGTCGGCGCGGGCGACGCCTTCGCCGCCGGCTACCTCGCCGCGCTCCTGCGGGGCGCGGGCCCTGAAGCCCGGCTGCAGGCCGGGCACGACCAAGCCGCCCGGGTGCTCGCGAGCACCTCCGATTTCGTTCCAACGAGAGGAACCCTATGACCTCCTTCGACGAGCTGTTCGGCAACATCCCCCTCATGGCCATCCTCCGCGGGGTCGGCGTGGAGCGAAGCCTGGAACTCAGCATCAAAGCCTGGGATCTGGGGATCCACCACGTGGAGCTGCCCGTTCAGTCCGCGACCGACCTGGAGGCCCTGCGGGTCACCTGCGCAGCAGGCCGCGAACGCGGGCGCCTCGTCGGCGCCGGCACCGTCCTCTCCCCGGATCAGATCTCCGCGATCGCCGGCGCGGGCGCGGCGTTCACCGTGAGCCCCGGTCTTGACCTCGAGGTGGTTCGCGCCTCCGAGGCCGCGGGGATGCCGAGCCTGCCGGGGGTCGCCACGCCGACGGAGATACAGACCGCCGTGGCGGCGGGGCTCACGTGGCTGAAAGCCTTCCCCGCCGCGCAGCTCGGCACCGCCTGGTTCACGGCGATGGCCGGGCCGTTCCCGCAGGTGAAGTTCGTGGCGACGGGGGGCATGGACGCGAAGAACGCCGGCGACTTCCTCGCCGCCGGGGTGCGCTGCGTCGCCGTCGGTTCCGCGCTCGCCGACCCCACCCAGTTGGATCAGCTCAGCCTGCTGCTCGGTTCGGGCAGCGACTAACGCCCCGACCCGACCTCCGCGGGGCGGCGCGGGTCGCTCGACCACTGCGACCACGACCCCGGGTACAGCGCCGCCTCGACGCCGAGGGAGGTGAGCGCCGCGACGTTGTGCGCCGCGGTCACCCCGGATCCGCAGTACATCGCGACGGGGTCGTCGTTCAGTGCCCCGAGGGCGTGGAAGCGGTTCTGCAGTTCCGGCTCCGGGCGGATCGTGCCGGCAGGGGTGAGGTTCGCGGTGTAGGGGGCGTTGATCGCCCCCGGGATGTGCCCGGCCCGCGGGTCGAGCGGTTCGAATTCGCCGCGATAACGCATCGGCGCGCGGGCGTCGAGGAGCACGCCGGGGAACTGCGCCGCCTCCTGCGCGCTGATCGTGGGCAGGTGCCCCGCCGAGAGGGTGACGTTCCCGCGCGGGCGGCGTCCCTTGCGTTTCGGGCGGCCGGATTCGTGCCGGTCGCTGACGATGAGCCCGTGCCCCGCCCAGGCGCGGTAGCCGCCATCGAGGATCCGCACGTTCTCCACGCCCGCCCACCTCAGCACCCACCACGCCCGGGCGGCCGCGGCGCCGTCGGAATCGTCGTAACACACGATCGCGTCGCCGTCGTTGATCCCCCATCGGCGGGCGGCTCGTTGCAGGTCGGCGATCTCGGGCAAGGGGTGGCGGCCGGTGTCGGCGCCCACGTTCCCGGAGAGTTCGGTTTCCAGGTCGACGTACTGCGCCCCGGGCAGGTGGTTCGCGGCGAAGGCCGCGCGGCCGTCGGGGTTGGCGAGCGACCACCGGACGTCGAGGAGTACGGGCGGTTTCTGCCACCGCAATTCCGATGCCAGTCGCTCCGCTGTGACGTAAACCGTGCGTCTCATTCCGTGACCTCCGAGCCCACCGGGCCGATTCGGCTCCGCAACTGTTTGTGCATGACGAGGGCATCGATTCCCTCAGCTTGATAATAGTTCTTTCGCACTCCCATCGGCGTGAAACCGAATTCGGTATACATCGCCTGCGGGGCGGGCGCATCGATGCGCACTTCCAGAATCGCCTCCATCGCCCCGAACCGCCTCGCCGCCTCCAACAGGTCGGAAAGGAGCAACCGCCCGATCCCTTGGCGCCGGTGACCGGGGTGGACGCCGATCGTCATCACCTGGGAGGTCTCCCCCAGCGCGATCCCGGCGTACCCGACGATATCTCCGCCGCGTTCTGCGACCTGGTAGTGCCGGCGTGGGGCACCGAGTTCGCTGAGGAACATCCCCCGCGTCCACTTCCCGCGCCCGAACAGTTCGGCTTCCAGGGATAGAACGGCGTCGAGGTCGGCGGCAACCAGCGGGCGCAGGGTGGGGGTCATGAGGCGCGTTTTCTTCCCGCGCTGTGGTGGATGTCCGGACGGCGCAGGTACAGCGGTTCGGTCGGCAGCTCCACCGGGCGGTCCTCCCGTTCGGCGCGGGCGCGCCGGGCGAGGGCGATCCGCCCGAGCGCCGCGGGGTCGAGCTCGGCCGGTTCGCCGTCGAGGTGTTCGGGGTAGAGCGCCACCCCACGCCCGCGGATCGTTTCCCCCCGGATCTCGCCGGCGAGGGTGCCGGGCCGGGCGACGGCCGGCGGGCTGATCTCGGTGACGTCGTGCTCCCCCGCCCGGGCGTAGCGCGCCCAATAGACTTCCTTGCGCCGGGCATCGGTGACGATGACGGCTTCGTCCACGTCCTCGTCGTCGAACACTCCGCGGGCGACGGCCGCGAGCGCGCAGACCCCGTAGACGGGGATCGCGAGCGCGAGGGCGAGGGTGCGGGCGGTGACGAGCCCGACCCGTAGGCCGGTGAACGGTGCGGGCCCAGTGCCTACGGCGATGCCCGTGAGGTCGGCCATCGTCGCGCCCGCGCCCTCAACCACGTCTTTGATCATCGGGGTGAGCGCTTCGGTGTGCTGGCGGGGATCGTCGTTCGCGGCGGCGCCGAGGCGCGTGTATTGGTGCAGGAGCGCGACGGAGGCACCGTGGGAGGTGTCCAGGCAAAGGAGCATGGATCCAGTGTAGTTCGCTCGTCCCGTTCGGCGGGTTCAGCCGGCGGCGCGGGCGAGCGCGCTGAGGTCCACGCCCTCCCACCGGGAACCGACGGCGGTGATCTCGGCGTAGCGGCCGTGGTCGTCCTGCCCGCGGGGGCGGACGACGGCGATCTCGAGCCGGTCTTCCGCGAGGTCCTCCACGAGTCCCTCGCCCCATTCGACGACGGTGACCGAGTCGGACAGGTCCGAATCCAGATCAAGGTCGTCGACTTCGGCGAGGCTCCCGAGCCGGTAGGCATCGACGTGCACCAACGGAGTCTCCCCGGGGTGCACGCGGGCGATGATGAAGGTGGGCGAGGACACCGCGCCCTGAACGCCGAGGCCGGCGGCGATCCCTTTGGTCAGGGTGGTCTTGCCCGCCCCGAGGTCGCCGGTGAGGATGACGAGGTCGCCCGGGCGCAGCAGCCCGGCGAGGTCGGTGCCGAGTTCGATAGTTGCCTCGGGTCGCGGCAACGGGATGCGCATCAGCGGGAGCCTTCCTCGGGGGTCGAAGGCAGGTAGTCGCGCGGGATGCGCGCGCCGAGCCGGGTGACGATCTCGTAGTTGATCGTACCGATCGCCTCGGCCCACTCGTGCGCGGTGGGCTCCCCGGCGGCGCCGGAGCCGAAGAGCACCACGTCGTCCCCCGGGCGGGCCGCGATGTCGCCGAGGTCGATCATGAACTGGTCCATGCAGATCCGGCCCACGATGGGCGCCCGCTGCCCTGCAACGGAGACGCTCACCTCGTTGGAGGCGTGCCGGGGGATGCCGTCGCCGTAGCCGAGCGGGACGATTCCGATCCGGGTGGGGTGGTCGGTGACGAACGTGTGACCGTAGGAGACTCCCGCGCCCGCGGGTACGGTCTTCACCGTCGCGAGTTCCGCGGTGAGGCGCAGGGCGGGGGTGAGTCCCAGTTCGGCGGGGCTCGCCGCCAGCGGGGAGAGCCCGTAGCAGGCGAGGCCCGGGCGCACGAGGTCGTAGTGCTCCAGGTCGGTGAGGGTGGCGGCGGAATTGGCGATGTGGCGCAGTTCGACCTGGATGCCCGCGGCGGCCACCACCGCGAGCGCCCGCTCGAATTCTTCGTACTGCGCGGGCGTGCTTTCGTTTCCGGGTTCGTCGGCGCGCGCGAGGTGGGTCCACACGCCCACGACGTCGATCGTCCCCGCCA
Organism: Actinomycetes bacterium; assembly: GCA_021793935.1. The sequence continues at coordinate 4,407 of JAJYRV010000193.1, forward strand.
CCATCGCTGTCTTCGCCGCGCTCACCACCGCCGCGAAGTCCGGCAGCCGGACCCCGCCCCGGCTCATGCCGGTGTCCACTTCGAGGTGCACGCGGGCGCGGCGGCCCTCGTTGCGCGCGGCGTCGGCGATCATTTCCAGGGCCCACACGTCCGAGGCGGACAGGTCGATGTCGGCGCCGATGCACTGCTGGAGCAACGTGGTGTGCGGGGTGAACAGCCACGCGAGGATCGGCGCGGTGATTCCCGCCTCGCGCATCGCGAGCGCTTCGGAGAGTTGGGCGGTCCCGAGCCAGGTCGCCCCGCCCGCGAGTGCGGCGTTCGCCACGGGGATGAGCCCGTGGCCGTAGGCGTCGGCCTTGACCGCGGCCATGATGGAGGCGTCGGTGAGCTCCCCGATCCGGCGCAGGTTCGCCTGGATCGCGCCGAGATCAACCGTTGCTGTGGCAGTGTAGGTGGACACGCCTCTAGTGTGCCAGGATGCGAGCGATCGTGGGGCTC
>JAJYRV010000194.1 GCA_021793935.1 Actinomycetes bacterium
CGAACTATGTGCCTGGGCCTGCCCCGCGGACGCGATCTACGTCGAAGCGGGCAACAACAGCCCCGGCGCGCAATACTCGCCCGGGGAACGGTACGGCAAGGTCTACCAAATCAACTACTTGCGGTGCATCTTCTGCGGAATGTGCATCGAGGCCTGCCCGACCCGCGCGCTGACGATGACGAACGAGTTCGAACTCGCCGGCACCACCCGGGAGGAGATGATCTTCACCAAGGATCAGCTGCTCGCCCCACTGCGTGAAGGCATGCTCGCTGCTCCGCACCCGATGGCGGAGGGCACGACCGACAAGGACTACTACCGCGGCGACGTCACCGGCCCGACCACCGAACAGGTGGAGTGGGTACGGCAGAACCGCCCGGAAGATGAAACGCTCGAGGCCGCTGAGAAGGCCGCCTCCCGCGCTGACGCCACCTCAGGAGGTACCAGGTGAATGAGGCTATAACCGTCTCTGCGGGCGAGGAGGTGTTGTTCTGGATCCTCGCCCCACTCATGGTGCTGGGCGCGCTCATGCTCATCTTCGGGCGGCGCACCATCCACATCGCGGTCTCCGTCGCGGGCGTCATGATCGGCCTGGCGGTGATGTACATCGCGAACGAGGCGACCTTCCTCGGGATCGCGCAGATCGTCGTGTACACCGGCGCGGTGATGATGCTGTTCCTCTTCGTCATCATGCTCGTCGGTGTTGACGCGAGCGAGTCGATGTCCGAGACGCTCGTGGGGCAACGCCTATGGGCCGTCGTCGCCGGACTGGGAACCGCGATCCTCATCGGCACCGTCGTCACCCGGGCAAACCTGCCCGAACCGGCCGGCCTGGAAGCGCTCAACGCCGACACCAACCCGGTGGGGGTCGCGCGGATCATCTTCTCCGACTTCGTGTTCCCCTTGGAGCTCACCGGGGCGCTGCTCATCACCGCCGCGCTCGGGGCGATCACGCTCACCCACCGCCTGCGCCTGAGCCCGAAGATCGGTCAGGCCGAGCGTGCGGACATGAAGCTGCAGGCGTTCGCCGAAGGCGCGGACGCGACCGTCGTCACCGGGAACCCGGGGCCGGGCGTCTACGCCCGCCACAACTCCGCGGACATGCCTGGCATCGACCCCTACGGCAAACCGGTGCTGGGTACTGTGGCCTCCGTGCTGCGGGTTCGCGGGCAGGACCTCACCCCGCCCGAACGGTTGATCCTCGGCCGGGACGAGGCCGCCGGTAATGATCTCGACACCGAAGGGGCGCTCGCCGGGCACGGCCTGGACACCGAATCGCCCGCAGCCGAGGAGGACGACAAATGAGTCTTGTCAACTACCTCGTTCTTTCCGGGATTCTGTTCTCGATCGGTGCCGTCGCTGTTCTTACCCGCCGGAACGCGATCATCGCGTTCATGGGTGTGGAACTCATGCTCAACGCTGCCAACCTCATGCTCGTGACCTTCTCCCGTATCCACGGGGATCTGCACGGCCAGGTGATCGCGTTCTATGTGATGGTCGTCGCCGCCGCTGAAGTGGTGATCGGACTCGCCATCATCGTGTCCATCTTCCGAGCCCGGGCTTCGGCGTCGCTGGACGACGTGAGCCTCCTGAAGAATTAAGGGAAGAACACAGTGGACCTCATCTCCTCATCTTGGTTGATTATTGCCATCCCACTGGTCAGTGCCGGGGTGCTGCTCGTTGCCGGTAAGGCCGCGAACGCCTGGGGGCACTGGCTCGGGGTACTCGCCTCGACCGCATCCGGGCTCCTTTCCATCGGGCTGCTGTTCGCGCTCCTGGGAATGGACTCCAGCGAGCGAGTGGCCAACGTGCACCTGTACGACTGGATCACCACCGAATCCTTCAACGTCTCCGCCGGCCTGCTCATCGACCCGCTCTCGGTCGCGTTCATGCTGCTCATCACGTTCGTCGGGACGCTCATCCACATCTACTCCGTGGCGTACATGGAGAACGACCCGGCCCGCCGCCGGTTCTTCGCCTACCTCAACCTGTTCATCGCCTCGATGCTCATCCTCGTGATGGCCGACTCCTACGCGCTGTTGTTCCTCGGATGGGAAGGTGTGGGGCTCGCCTCCTACCTCCTCATCGGGTTCTGGAACCAGCGGATGGAGTACGCGGTCGCCGCGAAGAAGGCGTTCGTGATGAACCGTGTCGGTGACATGGGCATGCTCGTGGCGATGATGGTGATGTTCGCGGCCTTCGGCGCCGTCGACTATGAAACCGTCTTGGGTGCCGCGCCCGGCACGAACGAATCCGTCCTCACGTTCGCAGGTATCGCTCTGCTCGTGGGGGCGTGTGGTAAGTCCGCGCAGTTCCCGCTGCAAGCCTGGCTCGGCGATGCGATGGCGGGCCCGACCCCCGTCTCTGCGCTCATCCACGCCGCGACGATGGTCACCGCCGGGGTCTACCTCATTGTGCGCTCCGGTGCGATCTTCGAAGGGGCGCCCACCGCGCAGCTCGTCGTCGTTATCGTCGGGGCGATCACGCTCCTGTTCGGGGCGATCGTCGGTTGCGCGAAGGACGACATCAAGAAGGCACTCGCCGCCTCGACGATGAGCCAGATCGGTTACATGATGCTCGCCGCCGGGCTCGGCCCGATCGGCTACGCCTTCGCGATCTTCCACCTCGTCACCCACGGCTTCTTCAAGGCCGGAATGTTCCTCGGGGCCGGTTCCGTCATGCACGGGATGAACGACGAGGTGAACATGCGCCTGTTCGGAAACCTCGGCAAGTACATGAAGATCACCTGGATCACCTTCGGGCTCGGCTGGCTCGCCATCATCGGCTTCCCCGGCCTCAGTGGATTCTGGTCCAAGGACAAGATCATCGAAGCCGCCTTCACGGGCGACGGCTGGCAACCGTGGGTGTTCGGCACCGTCACCCTCATCGGTGCTGGGATCACCGCGTTCTACATGTCGCGGCTGTTCTTCATGACCTTCCACGGTAAGGAACGGTTCAACGACGGCGAGAACGACGGCGCGGGCCAAGTACAAGACCCGCACGAATCGCCCGCCCTGATGACGATCCCGATGATCATCCTCGCCGTCGGGTCGGTCGGACTGGGTGCGCTGCTCGCGCTTGGGGACCGATTCACTACGTGGCTGGAGCCCTCCGTCGGTGCGACACCACACCCGGAGCCGGTGCTCTCGATCCCCGTCATCACCACCCTCACCCTCGTGCTCGTCGCCCTCGGTGTGTTCATCGCGTGGCGCCAGTATGTGGCTGCCGAGGTGCCCGTCGTCGCGCCGACCGGTTCGGTGCTCACCCGCGCCGCCCGTGTCGACCTCTACCAGGACACCGTCAACGAAACGATCTTCGCCCACCCCGGTGTGCGCCTCACGCGCAACCTCACTGGGGCTGACCGCGGAGTTGTCGACGGCGCGATCCATGGGATCGCCTCGGGAACCGCGAAACTGGGGGAGGGCTTGCGCCGCTTCCAGAACGGTCAGGTCCGCACCTACGGTGCGACGATGGCGGTCGGTACCATCCTTGCCCTTGTCGTCGTGCTCATCACACGGTTCTGAGCAGGAGAGAAATAGATGCCTACACAGATTGCTGGACAGTCGATTCTGACTCTCCTCATTGCTCTTCCCGCCGTCGTAGCACTGCTGATCTGGGTGATCGCCCCCTTGCGGAAGGTCGCTCGCCCGCTTGCGCTCCTCACCTCGCTCGTGGTGCTCGCCGGCGCGATCGGGATGGCAGCCGGCTTCGACTTCGGGGCAGCGGCAACGCAACAATTCACCCAAGTCACGCCCTGGATCCCCGCGATCGGCGCCTCCTACGCCGTCGGAGTGAACGGACTCGGGCTGACGATGGTGCTGCTCGCGGCGGTGCTCACCCCCGTGGTCATTGCCGCCGCGTGGAACGAAGTGAAGCTCCCTGAGGGGGTGGAAGGTGATGACGCGCTCGTGCGCCGCCAGGCCGGTTACATGGCCTTGGTGCTCGTGCTCCTCGCGCTGATGATCGCCGTCTTCGCCGCCCGGGACGTGTTCTTCTTCTACGTGCTGTTCGAAGCGATGCTCGTGCCGGTGTACTTCATGATCGGTGTGTACGGGGGCCCGAACCGCCGCGCCGCCTCGATCAAATTCCTGCTGTACTCCCTCGCCGGTGGGCTGCTCATGCTCGCCGGGGTCATCGCGCTGTACTTCTACACCGACGGCGGGCCGCAGGCCTACCTGATCGAGAACGCGTCCGGCGTGCTCGAGGCCTACCCGACCCTGCAGCTATGGATCTTCCTGTCCTTCTTCGTCGCGTTCGCGGTGAAAGCCCCGATGGTGCCCGTGCACACGTGGCTCGCCGACGCCGCCGCCGAAGGTCCTCCGGGGACCTCCACTCTCCTCGTGGGTGTCCTCGACAAGGTGGGAACCTTCGGGATGATCGCGCTGTGCCTGCCGCTCTTCCCCGAAGCGTCGAAGGCGGCGGCCCCGGTGATCATCGTGCTCGCGATTATCTCCATCATCTACGGCGGGATCGTGGCGATCGGTCAGCGCGACGTCATGCGCATGATCGCCTTCACCTCGGTCTCCCACTTCGGGTTCATCGTGATGGGGATCTTCGTGGGGAGCTCCACCGCCCTCACCGGTTCGATGATCTACATGGTCGCCCACGGTGTCTCCACTGCGGGACTGTTCCTCATCGCCGGTATGCTCACCAAGCGTGGCGGCACCCAGGATATGAACGAATACTCCGGGATGCAGCGCGTCACGCCGCTCATTGCAGGTGGTTTCCTCATCGCCGGGCTCGCGACGCTGTCGCTGCCGGGGCTGAGCGGGTTCATCCCCGAGTACATGGTCCTGCTCGGTTCCTTCGAGATCCACATCGCCTACGGGGTCGCCGCCGTGATCGGGGTCGTGCTCTCCGCCCTGTACATCCTCATGGCCTACCAGCGGGTCTTCACCGGTGCCC
>JAJYRV010000195.1 GCA_021793935.1 Actinomycetes bacterium
AACATCGACGAGCTTGAGGACGCCCCAAGCTCCTACACGTCTGAAACTGCTGCGCCCACGGGCCGCGGCGAATCCCTCACCGCTCCCGGCGCCGGCGTTGGCCGCCGGAAGGAAGCTGTTGCCCGCGTGCGCCTCGTCCCCGGCACTGGGAACTGGAAGGTCAACGGCCGCGCGTTGGAGGACTACTTCCCGAACAAGGTGCACCAGCAGCTGGTGAACTCCCCGCTCGTTCTCCTCGACGTCGAAGACCGCTTCGACGTCATCGCCCGCATCGACGGCGGCGGCGACTCCGGTCAGGCCGGTGCCCTGCGCCTGGCGATCGCGCGTGCGCTGAACGAGATCGACCGGGACAACAACCGCCCGACCTTGAAGAAGGCCGGCTTCCTCACCCGTGATGCACGGGCGACCGAACGGAAGAAGCCGGGACTCAAGAAGGCTCGGAAGGCCCCGCAGTACTCCAAGCGGTAAACCTGCTTCCACAATGGCCCTGGGAACTATTCCCGGGGCCATTGTCGTACCCGCCGGCGCGCCCGCGGGATGGGGGCGACGCGGCCCCGATCGGCGAATAAACTGAGGAACGGCCGAGGCGGCGAAGTTCGCCCCGAAGAATTGAAAGCGACGGAACATGGCACGACTGTTTGGCACCGACGGGGTCCGCGGACTCGCGAATCAGGAAATCACCGCGGAACTCGCGCTCGCCCTCGGGTCCGCCGCGGCGAGCGTGCTCCAATCCGACGCGGAAGCACAGCAGCGCCGCCCCCGCGCGATCGTCGGCCGGGACCCCCGCCTCTCGGGGCACTTCCTCACCGCCGCCCTCCTCGCGGGCATCACCTCGGCGGGAGTGGACGTCACGGACCTGGGGATCCTACCCACGCCCGCGCTCGCGTTCCTCGCCGGCAACGAGAACGCCGACCTCGCCGTGATGGTCTCCGCCTCCCACAACGCCATGCCCGATAACGGCATCAAGTTCTTCGGCCCGGGCGGTTTCAAACTCGACGACGAGGTTGAAGACGCGGTCGAGGTGGCCCTCAGCGGGCAACGCCGGCGCCCCCTGGGCGGGGACGTGGGCCGGATCGACATCGACAACGGCGGCGCGATCGACGATTACGTCGAGCACGTGCTCGCGACCAACGACGTCGACCTCAGCGGCCTGCGGATCGCCGTCGATGCCGCGAACGGCTCCGCGAGCGACGTCGGCCCCCGGGTGCTGCGCGAGGCCGGGGCGGACGTCGTCGTCATCAACGCCTCCCCCGACGGGCGGAACATCAACGACCAGTGCGGTTCCACCCACCCCGAGCAGCTCCAGGCCGTCACCGTCGCCTCCGAGGCCCACTTCGGGGTCGCCTTCGACGGCGATGCCGACCGGTGCCTCGCCGTCGACCACACCGGCACCCTCGTCAACGGCGACAAGATCATGGGGGTGCTCGCGACGGCGCGGAAGTCCGCCGGAACGCTCAGGGGGGACACGCTCGTGCTCACCGTGATGTCCAACCTCGGCCTTCTCAACGCGATGCGCGAGGCCGGGATCCGCACGATCCAGACCGACGTGGGGGACCGGTACGTGCTCGAAGCGATGCGCACCGGCGGCTTCAACGTCGGTGGGGAGCAATCCGGGCACATCATCCTCGGTGATCACGCGACGACGGGGGACGGCACGCTCACTGCGCTCCACCTCGCCGCGGAGGTACAGCGGGCCGCCCGCCCGCTCGCCGAGATGGTCGAGGGGTTCCCGGAGCTGCCCCAGATCCTCCTCAACGTTCCCGGGGTGGACAAGACGAGGACCCGCACCAACCCCGCCCTCGCCGAGGCGGTCGCCGCGGCCGAGGCTCGGTTGGGCGAGAGCGGGCGGGTGCTGCTGCGCCCCTCCGGAACCGAACCGCTGGTCCGGGTGATGGTCGAGGCGGCGAGCCAGGAAGAAGCGCACCGCGAGGCCCAGCAGATCGCCGACGTCGTCGTCGCCGAACTCGCCCTGTAAACCCTCAGCGGATCGCGGGCCCGGCGCGCGCTAGATCTGCCGGAGGCGAACCCGGGAGACCCGGTGGTCGGCGTCCTTACCGAGCACCAGCGTCGCTCGGGAGCGGGTGGGCAGCACGTTCTCCAGCAGGTTGGGCTCGTTGATGTCATCCCAGATCTGCTGCGCCCGCGCCACCGCTGCGTCATCGTCCAGGGAGGCGTAGCGGTGGAAGTAGGAGGCGGGGTCGGCGAACGCGGTGCGCCGGAGCTTGAGGAACCGGTCGACGTACCACTGGCGCACGTGGGGAGTCTCGGCGTCGACGTAGATGGAGAAGTCGAAGAAGTCCGAGACAGCCAGGCTCGGCTCGCCGTCCTGCTGCAACACCGCCGGGGCAAGCACGTTGAGGCCCTCGACGATGAGCACGTCCGGGTTGCGCACCTCGATGTGCTCGCCCTCGAGGATGTCGTAGGCGAGGTGGGAGTACACCGGCGCCTGGACCGCGTCGGCGCCGCCCTTGACCTCCTCCAGGAAATCCAGGAGCCGGCGGCGGTCGAAGGACTCGGGGAACCCTTTGCGCTCCATCAACCCGCGGCGCTCGAGTTCGGCGTTCGGGTACAGGAACCCGTCGGTGGTCACGAGTTCCACCTGCGGGGTCTCGGGCCACCGGCGCAGGAGTTCCCGCAGGAGGCGGGACACGGTGGACTTGCCCACCGCCACCGATCCCGCGACCCCGATGACGAACGGGGTGTGCCGCGACCAATCGCCGAGGAACGTGGAGGTGGCCCGCCGCAACTCCTGGGAGGCGGCGACGTAGAGATTGAGGAGCCGCGAGAGCGGCCGGTAGACGGTATCCACCTCGACGAGGTCGATCGGATCGCCGAGCCCGGCGAGGTTCTCGACATCCCTCTCGGTGAGTGGAAGGGGGGTCGAGGCGGCCAGCCGGCTCCAGTCCGCCCGGTCAAAATCCACGAATGGGGAGAGGGTGTCGTCTTCGATCGCAACCACGCCCCCTACTTTCTCACTGCACGTGCGTTTGTGCATAATCTACGCTGTCGTTAGTGACCGATCGCGCAATTCAGGCGCGGACCCCACCGGTGAAGGGTGCGTTCAGTGATCAAAGGAATCGGCGTCGACGTCGTTGATGTCAACCGCTTCATGGCCTCCCTCACCCGGGTGCCCGGGCTGCGCGAGCGGTTGTTCACCGCCTCCGAGCGGGACCTGCCCCCGGCCTCCCTCGCCGCCCGGTTCGCCGCGAAGGAGGCGATCGCGAAGGCCCTCGGCTCCCCGGGCGGGATGCGCTGGCACGACTGCACCGTCCACCGCGGGATGCACGAGCCCCCACGCGTGGAGATCACCGGCACGGTCCTGGCCGCCGCGGAATCCCGAGGAATCACCTCCTGGCACCTCTCCATCTCCCACGACGCCGGAATCGCCACCGCCTTCGTCATCGCGGAGGGGACATGCTGAGCGCGTATGCCGCAGCCGCCATTTATGACGCCGAAGCCCCCGCCCTCGCCGCCGGCGAACCGCTCATGGCCCGCGCCGCCCGGGCGCTCGCCGACGTCGTCGCCCGCCAGGCCCCTCCCGCGGGCCGGATCGCCATCTTCGCGGGGAAGGGAAACAACGGGGCGGACGGCCTCTACGCCGCCGCCCACCTCGCGCGGGAGGGGCGTTCCGTCACCGTCGTCACCGCCTTCGACGCCGCTGCGGACCTGGGAGTGACGAGCGCGGCGCTCGCTGCCGCCACCGAGGCCGGCGCCGACGTGGTCGACAGCGAGGACGCCGCCGCCGTCCGCCTCGCCGCCGAGGGACAGGTGTGGGTGGACGCCCTCACCGGGATCGGGATGCGACCCCCCGCCCGGGGCCGGCTCGGGGAACTCCTCGCCCTCCTCACCCAGATCCGCGCCGCGGCCCCGGCGGCCCGGCGGCCCCTCGTCATCGCCGTCGATATCCCCTCCGGGCTCGGCGCCGATAGCGGAGCGATCACCGGGCCGGTGCTCCCCGCCGATCACACGGTCACCTTCGGCGGTTTCAAAGCGGCCCAGTTCCTGCCCCCGGCCGCCGGGTTGTGCGGGCAGGTGCAGGTCGTCGATATCGGCATCGGCGCGGAGTTTGACCGCCAGCCCGGCGCTGTCCATCGCCTCGAGGAGGCGGACCTTCGGCGCGCCTGGCCCCGGCCCGGGCCCTCCGACCACAAATACACTCGCGGCGTCGTCGGTGTGGTGACGGGATCGGACGATTACCCCGGCGCCGCCGTGCTCAGTGCCCACGGGGCACTGAGAAGCGGGCCCGGAATGGTGCGCTACACCGGCGAGGTGGCCGAAGACGTCGTCCGCGCCCACCCGGAAGTCATCACCCAGCCGGGCCGGGTGCAGGCGTGGGTGGTGGGCTCCGGCGTCACGGGCAGAAGCTCGTCCGCAGCGCCCGGAGTAGAGGCGGCGATCGGCGAGGCGATGCACGCAGGCGTGCCCATCGTCGTCGACGCAGGCGCCCTCGAATGGGTGGAGCGGGGGATGATCGCGGGGTGCGAGGCGACGGCGCGGGTCGTGCTCACTCCGCACGCGGGCGAACTCGCCGCGCTCCTGGCCCGGTGCGGCGTGGCCGCCGAGCGGGAGGCGATCGAGGCGGACCCCGCCCGGTGGGCGGCGAACGCGGCGGACATCACCGGTGCGAGCATCGTCCTGAAAGGTGGCACGACCCTCATCGCCGCGGAGGGGCTGGTGTTCAGCCAAGCGGATGGGACGCCGTGGATGGCCACCGCCGGATCCGGCGACGTGCTTGCGGGAGTCCTCGGCGCGGTGCTCGCCGGCTGGCAGGTTCAGCAGGAAACGGGCGGGCGATCGACATGGCCCGGGTTGCCGCACGCGATCGCCGCGGGGGTCGCGCTGCACGGCCTCGCCGGGGTCGTCGCGAGCCAGGGCGGGCCCACGACCGCGAGCGAGATCGC
>JAJYRV010000196.1 GCA_021793935.1 Actinomycetes bacterium
CCGATCTGATGATCGTCGCCGCGGAGGTGGCGGTGTACCCGGTGCGCCGCCACACGAGCGGGTCGATCCACCGGGCGCGCTGGGGACTCGTGACGAACCCGCCCGCGCGCCCGCGCCCGCGCAGCGAGACGTCGATGAGGTCGAGGGGGTCGTCCACGCCGAGGTCGGGGAGGATGAGGGACAGGAGGTGGGCAGCCTCCTCCTGGGTCGCCACCGGGTACAGCGTGGGTTCGCCCCCTTCCATGCTTGCGCCCTCTCCCGCGACGGTGAGCGTGATGCGCCACCAATTCTTTCGCCGCCACAAAATCGGCTGGGTGAACTGGAGTGCCTGCACCCTCCCCGGGGGGACGGTTCGCGCGGTCGTGGATAGGAGACCGTAACGGAGCCGGATCCCGTCCGGGCTCGTCGCGACGGCGAAATCGAACTGTTGGTTCAGGTGCTGCCACCAGAACGTCACTTGCGCGAGGATGGGAAGCAGGATCGGGACGACGATGGATGGTTCGCCGGTGATGATCGCGGCAGCGATGAGACCGCCCGTCACCACGATCCCGAACAGGAACCAGAGGGAACGGAGGAGGGAGCCCACGATCCGGCCCGGGGTGATCCGCAGGAGCTCCCGCTCCGGGGCCTCCGGGGCGGGGGTCTGCTCCTCCCCGGGGCTGAGTCCGGCCGCGCGGGCGAGGATCTCGTTACGGAGTCGCCCCGCTTCGTCGTCGCGCACGTACGCGATGACGAGGTTGTCCTGCCCGGAACCGGCGGAGGTGACCTGCAGGCTCACGAAGCCGAACACCCGGGCGAGCAGGGGCCGGTTGAGATCGACCGATTGGATCCGATCGAGGCGAACGTGGCGCTGGGATCGGAAGAGGATCCCGCTATGGACGTAGATGGATTCCGCGTCGAAACCGTAGCTGAGGCGCCGCCAGGCGAAGTAGTTGTAGGTGAGGCTCACGAGGGCGGAGATGAACACGACCCCCAGGAAGATCATGCCGACGGTCAGCAGGGGAAGATCCTCTTCCATGAGCACGTCCCGGCCCTGCCAGACCGCGAAGGCGACGAGCGCCGTCGCCACCTTCCACGCGTTGAGCACGGGCGTGATGGGCGAGACCCGCCGGGCCTCCTCCCGCGGCGGGGTAGTCATGGTCGGCTCCGTCACAGCCCAGCCAGCATGCTTTCCGACCGCTTCGAAAGCCGGTCCCGCAGCCGTGTGGCCTCCGCTTCGGCAAGACCCGGGATCTGGGCGTCGGAGGAGGCCGAGGCCGTGTGGAGGGTGACCGTGGCGATGCCGTATTTGCGCGCGAGCGGCCCGGAATCCACTTCGATGTACTGCATCCGCCCGTAGGGCACGAGCGTGAGCGATTTGAACATGATCCCCCGGCGGACGGCGAGTTCGTCGGACAGTTCGCAGTAGCCGATCGCGGGCACTTGGCGGCGGATCAGCCACAGGGCCCAGATGAGAGCGAGCGCGGTGAGGGCGGGCACGACCCATAGCCACGGCGTCACGACCGCCGCGAGGGGGATCCCCAGCAGGGTGGGCAGGCCGAGGCAGATGGCGACGACCCACGTGCGCACGTGGATAAGTTTTCGCGATACCGGTTGCCACGTGGCGCCGTCGATATCGAAAGGTGAGTCAGGCATCGGGGTTATCCAGTCGGGGCGGAGTTCGGCGAGTCATCGTCGTCGGGCGGGATTCGGCAGCACCATTGGGCGATGAGACCGGCGGCGATGAGCGCGGCGGCCGCGACCAATGCTCCTATTGCTGAAACGGTAACAGACTGGGCATCCGGCGCGGGCAGGGCGTCGAACACCGTGATGATCTGCGCGGTGAAATATCCTGCTTGCATCGCGCCGACGAGGGCGGCCGCCTGCCCGAGGGCGAGGGTGCGGGTCGCGCCGATCGCATCGAACTCTTCGCCCTTCTGCACCCAGCGCCGCACCCGGATGCCGAGGAACAGGACGCTCGCGGCGATGAGGGCGAGGACGATCGTGACCGAGAGCGGCACCGCGAACGGGTCGGTGCCCCGCAGTTGGAGCCACTGCAGGACCACTGTTGCCACGCCCCCAACGACGAGGTAGAGGCCGAGCAGCAGTTTCCAGCCGATATGGGTCATTCTTCCCGGCGCACCTTTGACCACGGCGGCGTGCCCGAGGGCGGGGGCGAGGCCGCCTCTTCGCGGAGCCAGTCGATCGCGCCGGCCTCTTCCGGTTTTTCTTCCTCGGCGGGCGCGGCCTGTTCAGCCTCCGGCACGCTCTCCTCCGCAGCCTCCGGTGCGGGCTCGGATGCGCTCGGCGCGGGTGGGGGCGTCACCGGCAGGGCGGGCTGCACGTCGCCTTCGTACTCCGGCTCGCCCGCGGGCTCGGCGGCGAGCCAATCGGCAACCGCGGGAGGTTCCCCTTCGGGGCGCGGGGCCGGGGGCGGCGCCGGGGTGGCTGCCACCGGCTGTTCGCCCTCGGCGGGTTCCGATTCGGGGAGCGGTTGCTTCGGCCCCGGCACCCGCGGGGTGGCCGCGGCCGGTTCCTCTCGCTCGTCGAGCCAATCCAGCGCGAGCCAGCGCACCCCGGGCCGATCGGGGGCGGCTTCGGCGAGCTCGGCTACCTGCCCGCCGTCCTCGCCGGGGAGGACGGCCTCCGGTTCCACCTGCGCCCAGGGAACGAGCACGAAGGCCCGGTTCGCCGCTCGCGGGTGCGGCAGCGTGAGTTCGGGTTCGTTGGAGAGCACATCGCCAAAGGTGATGAGGTCAATATCGAGGGTGCGATCTCCCCAGCGTTCGACCCGGACCCGGCCGTGGGCGTCCTCGATCCTGTGAACCGCATCGAGCAGTTCCCGGGGTGACAACGTGGTTTCGGCGAGGACGACAGCGTTGAGATAGTCGCTCTGGGCCACGGCGTCCCCGTGGGTGACCGCCGCCGTCCGGGCCAGGGCGGAGACGCCGGTGACCTCGACGCCGGGAGTCTCGTCCAGATCAGTGATCGCCTCGCGCAGGGTTGCGCGCACGTCGCCGAGGTTCCCACCGAGTCCGAGCACCACCTTCGCAGGTGTTTCGGGGGCGGTCTCCAGGTCCGCCGCGGCCGCGCGGGAGTCGCGGGCGGGGATGCCCTCGTTATCGGCGAGCAAGTCCGGCACCGGCACGGCGGCGGGGGGCGGCGGGACCGGCACGGCCATCGGGGTGGGCGCGGGGATCGGCGGGGAGGGCGGCAGGACCGGCGGGACCGGCATGACGGCTGGCTGATCCGGGCCCGCCGGCGCCGGTTCGGGGTCCGCCGGTGCCGGTTCTGAGTCCTCGGCAGGCGCCGGGGCCGCGAGCGAGTCCACGCCCGGGCCCGCGGGGGCGGCCGACGCGCCCGTCGGGGCGGTTCGGGACACGTGGACCTGCACGTCGGTGAAGGGCACCCCGAGGGGAGCCTGCGGCTTGTGTACCGTCACCTCCACCTGGGCGGCCCCGAAGCTCAGCGCGACATCGGCGATCCGGGCGGCGAGGGTCTCGATGAGGTTGACGGGTTCCCCCTCGATGACCTCGACCACTGCCCGCGCTACGGCCGAGTAATCGGCGGTGTGGCCGAGCTCGTCGGTGCTCGCGGCCTGCGCGGTATCGAGGTGGAGCACGAGGTCGGCGTGGAACGGCTGCCCCTCCTCGCGCTCGTTGGCGAGAACACCGTGATACCCGTACCCGCCGATTCCGATCAGCCGGATTTCATCGTAATTGCTCATGGGCCCTCCTCGTTCAGCCATTCTTCGCCATCCTGATCGCCTCTGCCACCGAAATAGCATCCACCGAGGCAGAAACTTCGTGGACGCGCACGCCCCACACCCCGTGGTGCGCAGCGATCGCGGTGACGGCGGCGGTGGCCTGGTCCCGGCAGTTCGGCCCGGCATCCACCCCGCGTCGCTGGCGCAGTTCCCCGAGGAAGCGTTTGCGTGAGGCCCCGATGAGAACGGGGTACCCCTGCCCCATGAGGCGATCGAGGTGGGCGATGAGTTTCCAGTTGGCTGCGCCATCCTTCGCGAAGCCCAGGCCGGGATCGATGATGATCTGCTCGGGGTTCACCCCCGCGGACACGACGGCGTCCACCTGCGCCAGCAGCTCCTCAATGACCTCGGTGACGACGTCATCGTAGTGGGCGAGCGTGTTCATCACGTGGGAGGGCCCGCGCCAGTGGGAGAGGATGTAGGGGCAGCCGCGTTCAGCGATGAGGGGAGCCATCGCGGGGTCGGCCTTACCGCCGGAGACGTCGTTGATGATGCTCGCCCCCGCCTCGAGGGCCCGGCCGGCCACTTCGGCACGCATCGTATCCACGCTCAGGGGAGCTCCGGCGTCGGCAAGCCCGATCAGGACGGGCAGGACCCGGCGCAGCTCCTCCTCGGGCGCGACCCGCGTGGCGCCCGGTCGGGTGGATTCCCCGCCGATGTCGAGCAGGTCCGCGCCGCCGGCGAGCAGGTCGCTGCCGCGGGTGACGGCAGCGACGTCGTCGAACCATTGCCCGCCGTCGGAGAAGGAATCGGGGGTGACGTTGACGACCCCCATCACCTGCGTTCGGGTGTGCTGCACCGCGGCCATGCCTTAGCCAGATTTCATGTCGATGAGGCTCATCACCTCGGCGCGTGTGGCCGCATCGCGCATCTGGCCGCGCACCGCGGAGGTGACGGTCCGCGCCCCGGGCTTGCGAACACCGCGGATCGACATGCACATGTGGACGCAGTCGACGACGACGAGCACCCCCTGGGCATCGAGGTGGGTGACGAGGGAGTCGGCCACCTGTCCGGTGAGGCGTTCTTGGACCTGGGGGCGGCGCGCGAACACGTCCACGAGCCGGGCGATCTTGCTCAGGCCGGTCACGCGGCCTTGTTTGTCGGGGATGTAGGCGACGTGGGCGACCCCGTGGAAC
>JAJYRV010000197.1 GCA_021793935.1 Actinomycetes bacterium
CTGCTCCGGCATCTTCAGCGACATGTAGTACGGCGGTTGCTTGACCTTCTCCGTCCCCCCGGCCGTCGGGTCTTCCGGCGTGCGCCAGAAGTCCCCACCGGAGTAGAAGCTCGAGGCATCGGTCACGTGGTACTGGGTGAGCAGCTCCCGCTGAACCTTGAACATGTCTTCCGGGTACCGCAGGTGCGACATGAGCGAACCGTTGATGTCCGAGATCGGCTTCAACGACGTCGGGAAAATGTTGTCCCACGTCTGCAGCACTGGATCTTCCTCATCCCACGCGTACAGGTCGACCGAGCCATCGTAGGCGTCGACGACGGCCTTGACCGAGTTGCGGATGTAGTTGACGTTGTTCGGCTGGGTCGCCTCGACGATCCCCATCCCCGGCTGATTCGTTCCCGTGAGGGAATCCTCGACCGCGGAGGCGAGTTGTTCCTGCGCGGAGTACGGGTATTCCTCGGAGGTGGTGTAACCGTCGACGATCCACACCACGCGCTTGGGCCCGCCGTCGTCGGAGTCAACGACCGCGGGGTAGGCGCGGCCTTCGAGAGTGAGGTACGGAGCGACCTTCGCGACCCGCTCGATCGGGTCGCGGTAGTACAGGATCTGCGACTCGCTCGTCACCCGTTCGGAGAACAGGATCTCCTGGCTGCCCATCCGCGCCGCGAACAGCGCCCGGCGCCACAGCGTGCCGATGTCCGGGCCGCCGTCGCCGTCGAAGGTGTTGAGCACCATCCCGTTCGGTGCGTCGTCATCGGGGTAGTCAAGCTCCCAGGGCCCCTCGCCCTCGGGCGCGCCCACGACGGAGTACGAGGGCGCCTTGGGTGAGAAGTAGATCCGCGGTTCGTAGTCCCCGATCTTCCCCTCGGAGGGGATGGAGTGCTCGAAGAAGCTCGGGCGCCCGCCGTTGGAAACGGTGTTTCCATGGGCGGCGACGACGCCGAAGCCGTGGGTGAAGACCGTGTGGTCGTTCACCCAGGTGCGCTCGGACCCGGAGTCGAGGTCGAGTTCACGCACCGCGATGAGCGTGTCGTGAATCTCGTCATCGAACCGGTAGCGGTCGACCGAGAGCATCGTCGGGAACTGGTAGTACTGCTTGTTCTGCTGCAACTGCCGGAACGTGCGGGACACGAGCGAGGGGTCGAGCAGGCGGATGGACGCCGTGGATTCGGCGTCCTCACGCAGCTGCCCGGCCTCCGTCGTCGTCCGCGCGGCGTAGGGAATCGTTTCGATCGCGTCTAAGCCGTACGCCGCCCGGGTGGCGTCGATGTTGCGTTGGATGTACTCCCGCTCCAGTTGCTGGGCGTTGGGGGAGACCCGCACCTGCTGGATGACGGCGGGGTAGATCCCGCCGACGACGACGGCGGAGACGACCATGAGCGCCACCCCGATCGCGGGCAGGCGCCACGTGCCGCGGGCCGAGGTGTAGAAGAACAGCAACGCAACGAGGATCCCGATGATCGCGAGGATCGCCTTGGCGGGCAGCACCGCGTTGACGTCGGTGTAGGAGGCGCCGTCGAACCGGTCCCCGGTCTTGGACAGCAGCGAGTAGCGGTCCAGCCAGTAGTTCGCGGCGATGAGGAGGGTGAACACCCCGGCGATGACGCCCAGGTGTACCCGGGCGGCCTTGGAGATCCGCCGACCCGGCCCGGCGACCTGCAGGCCGCCGTAGAGGTAGTGCGTGAACACGGCGGCGACCGCGGAGAAGAACAGCATCGTCATCCCGAACGCGACGAGCATCCGCCAGAAGGGTAAGGAGAACAGGTAGAAGGAGAGGTCGATCCCGAATTCCGGGTCGGTTTCGCCGAAGGGTTCCCCGTTGAGCGCGACGAGCACCGTCTTCCACTGCGAACTGATCGTCGACCCGGCGAACACTCCGGCGAGGATGGGGGCGGCGATGAACACGAGCTTGCGGACCGGTTCGAACGCCTCCCGGTACCGGTCGAGCTCCAGGTGCTGGGTCGTCACCGGCACGTACATCGGGCGGTTGCGGTAGGCGAGGAACAGGTTGAGCCAGATCGCCCCGCCCATGAGCGCACCGGCGATGATGAACAGCAGGATGCGGGAGACCCACTCGGTGCGAATAACCTCGGTGAAGCCGAGTTGGCTGAACCAGAGCCATTCGGTCCAATACCTCGCGAGGATGAGGAACAGGACGACGAGCCCCGCCAGGATCCCCAAAGTTGGCAGGAGCGCACCGCGCTGGCGCTTGCCTTTGGGCTGGGGGCGGGGAGCGGGTCGTGGCGTTGAAGTCACGTTCACCTCTAAGTTGATGTTCTACAGTTCCTGCCGTTCACGCACGAACAACAGATAGGTACTCCCTAATAGTTTCCCACATTTACGCGAACCTGATTCCATAGGGGTATGACTTCACCTTCGCAGGGGTCCACCGGCCCCACCGCCGCCGAGTTCGCGCTCGCCTCGGAGATCGTGTCCCTCGAACGCCACGTCGCCGCCGGCGGCTGGGACGCACCGATCCGGGTGTTCGCGCTCGTGCGGACCGCCGACGCCCTCGTCGAGACCCCCTCGTTGGCCGGGGAGATCCCGCCCGAGGCGGTGCGCCTGGCGAAGGAGGATCCCCACGCGCTGCTCGCGATCGAGCAGGAGGGCCTCCCCCAGGCTCCGAACCTCGAGACCCTCCTCGCCTCGCTCGCGTGGCCGGAAACTGTGCACGGGGTGGCGATCGCGGTGGAACAGTTCGTCGTGCCGCCCGCGGCGGAAGCGGGCCTGCCGGAGGATTCCGAGGCGCGGGTGCAGGCGCTGTTGGAGCACCCCGAGCGCGACGATGTGCGCATCGTCGCGGGAGTGCTGCGAAGCGGGGAGGCCTGGTGCGCCCTGCGCTACCGGAGCCACGACGCGGACGACAGGGTCGCCCAATCCTCCGACGCGGTTCCCGGGCTCATCGAGGCGCTGCGCTCCACCCTGGAGTGAGCCGCCGGTTAACCGTCTTCACAGGTGGGCAGATCGGTGACGTCCCCGGCGCGGACCGCATCGACTGCGGTGACGGCGTCCTCCAGGGTGTCGACCCGCAGCACGGTGAGCCCGCCGGGGATGTTCCCCTGCACTTGGGGGCAGTTCTGGCCCGGGGCGAGGAAGTATTCCGCGCCGTCGCGCAGCGCGCCGTGCATCTTCTGCTTGATCCCGCCGATCGGGCCCACGCGCCCGTTGAGGCCGATCGTCCCCGTCCCCGCGACGGCGTGCTCACCGGCGAGCGGGCCGGGGGTGAGCAGGTCGATGATCCCTAAGGCGAACATCGTTCCCGCCGAGGGCCCGCCCACCTTCTCCACCTCGATGTCGACCTCGAAGGGCATATCGAAGTCCGGGTTGAGGAACACCCCGAGCATGCTGCCGCCGAACCCGTCATCGCCGGTGGCGAAGGTCACGTCCTCGGGTTCGCCGTCGCGCTCGATGTGCACGGTCACGTCCGTGCCGGGCGGGGTCGCCGCGAGCACGCCCGCGAGGTCGGGATAGACCTCGATCTCGGTGCGGCCGTGATCGGGGGCGGAGATCGCTTCGATGTGATCCCCCTCCCGGAGCACGGCGTGGGCCGCCGATTGCGGGTCGGTGCCGGCGACGAACAGCTCCACGGGGACGTCGATATCAAGCTCGGCGAGCGCCATGATCGTCGCATCGTGTTGCGACCGGCTCATCTGCTGCTGGGCGCTTTGGTCCATCTCCTCCCGGGTCACCTCCGGGGCGTACAACGCCTCACGGGGAAGCACCGTCGACGTCGAATCGAACCAGCCGCGGATCGCCTGCGGGACGTTGACGGGATAGCCCGGGCCGCCCGCGGCGACGACGGTGGTGATGCGCAGCTCACTGTCGTCATCGGGGTAGGTCTCCACGCCTTCGATGGTGATGAGCGGGGTGTCGTGGTACTCCCCCAGGGTGTTGATCGTCGGCCCCGGCGATTGCACGGCGTAGGGCGCGGCGGTGAACAGCATCCACATCACGGCGGCGATGAACGCCACGCCGGAGGTGAGCATGGTGAGCGCCTGGCGGCGTTCGCTGCGCGAACCGGTGGGCTGAGGTTGCATGGGCAGTATTCTCACACCTTTGCCCACTCGAACGCGAGTTGCGGCGAGTTGTGGCGGGGGCGGGGCGGGGGCGGCAATGGTGCGCCAACAGCGAAACCGGCGCTGCGGTGATTCCCGCGCGAGAGCGTTCGAGCGTACCGTTAGACCATGAGTGAGAATCCCGAAGGTTTAGAGCAGTGGCGCAAGATGCTGGAATCCATGCTCGGGCCCGAAGCTGCCGAGGAAGCGATGCGAGCGATCTCCGCGAGCGGCATGGACATGAGCAACCTGCCCGCGCAGATCGATCCGGGCCAGCTCCAGGCAGCGATGCAGCAGATGCAACAACTCCTCAATGCGGGCGATGACGGCGAGAGCCAGTGGCGGTTCGCGCGGGACGTCGCCCGGCAGGTCGCGCACACCGGCGGTGATCCCACCGTCACGGCCGCGATGGCGGAGAAGACCCGCGCGGTGTTCTCCGTGGCGGACCTCTGGCTCGACAGCGCGATCAACTTCGACCCCGCGGGCGGGCCGGTGAAGGCCGCCGCCCGGGTGGAGTGGGCCGAATCCTCCCTGCCCGCCCTGCGCAGCATGGCCGACCCCGTGGGCTCGAGCGTCGCTGACGCGTTGGTCGCCACGCTCGCCGAGCAGCTCGAGGGTGCCCCGGAGTTCGGGCCGATGGACGTCACCTCCATGATGAGCAACCTCGGCCGGCTGGGGTTTGCGATGCAGGTGGGCCAGGCCGCGGGAACCCTCGCGCGGGAAGCGTTCGGCGGCACCGACATCGGGATCCCGCTGCACGGGCAGGGGCGTCTCCTCGTGCCCGCGAGCTCATCG
>JAJYRV010000198.1 GCA_021793935.1 Actinomycetes bacterium
GACCTCGAGACCGAGGTCGCCGTTCATGGGACGGTGAACAACCACGAGGACGAAGATGAGGGCTGGGACGTGATGATCAAGGTGCCGTGGGCCTCGCTGGGAATCTTCGCCGATGGGCGCAGCCTTCCCCCGAGCGACGGCGACGTGTGGCACTTCCAGTTCGCTCGCTACGAGCTCCTGGAGGAACTCGGGCAGAACGTCGGCTGGGCGTGGACCCCGGTGGGCGACGTCGACAATCACCGCCCGGAGAAGTTCACCCCGGTCCGGTTCCGGCACCAGCTGCTGGGAGGGGCGGTCAGCGCATAACGCGGCGGCGGGTCCTCCGCGCGGTCATTAGCCGGGCTCGCCGCGGGCCTTGCGGCGGGCGACCACGGCGATATTGATCGACGCGATGACCGCAACGACTGCGGGAAGGATCTTGTACAGCGTCGGAGCGTCGATCACGAGGGCCCAGACGGTGAAGCCGACCGCGAGCACGAACCCGAAGATGGCGAGCACGAGCCGGAGCGTGAGGGCGCTGCGGGCCGGCGCCGCGCCGCCCCAACCGGAGGTCGGGTCGTGGTAATCGGGCAGGCCGCGCTCGTAGCGCTCCCGCTCTTCGTCTCGTCTCCTATCGCCGTCATCCATATCACCGACCCTAGGCAATCCCCCGCCGATCGGGTATGGGGTTTCGACTCCCCAGCGCCGTGTGGTAAGTGCGGTCGGGGATCAGAAGGAGACGAGCAGTCGGCCACCGGGAGCGGCGGGGAAACGGCCGAGGCCCGTGTGCAGCGGCTGCTCCGGCAGCGACCAATACACCTCTGAGAGCAATTGCACAGCGCGCTCAAGGAGGGCAACCGTCGCGGGTTCACCCGGGCAACGATGGGTCGCCCCGATCTCGCCGGCGCCCTGGGCGACGATCCACTCCTCCGGCTCCCGCGTATATCGGTTCGGATCGAACACCCACGGGTCGCACCAGTACCGGGGGTGGTGGTTCGTCGCGAAGAGATCCACCATCACCCAGTAATCCCGGGAGAAGGTCAGCCCGTCGAATTCCGAGTCGTCCCGCGCGAGCCCGGCGATGACGGGGAAGAACGGGGAAAGGCGGCGCACCTCTTGCGCGAACGGGTGGGCCCGCTCTGGCTGCCGGGTGAGTTCCGCGCGCCAGGTGTGGCTATCGTGTAGCGCGAGAACCGCGAACGCGATGAACCGCCCCACGGCGACAACGGGGCGAACGATGTTCAACAGTTCCACCGCCGCGACGTCCTCATCAAGGTCATGCACGAGCGTATTGACGAGTACGTTGTCATGCGCGCGAGCTTCCCGGACGGAGCGGACCGCCCATTCCTCGGTGTATCGGCGAAGGTAGCGGCCCCACCAGTTTCGCGGCCCGAACGATCCGGCGCCGTCGATCATCGCGGCGACTTCCGTCGTCAGTCGCGCTCGGGTCGGCCGGGTCTCGTCGATTTCCAGCCACGCAAGCACCGCATCGAGAAGGACCGCGTTGATCTCGGACAGGAATTCGAGGGTGTTCCCGGTCCATCGCTGCCGCGCCTCGCGCCACTGGGCATCGAACGCCTCGACGAGGCCGTCGTCCCCCTGCTCGTCCAGCACTGAGGTGAAGCGTGCCTTGCGGCGGCGGTGCTCCTCGGCGTCGAGGGTTTGTACACTCCCCTCGTCCTGAAGGGAATGCACGACCGACGTCGGCATCGCGCCGGTGCGCGCAAACCGGTCGCCCTCGTAGAAGAACCGCACCGCCTCCACGCCGCGCAGAACGGTGATCGGACGCCCGAGCAATCGGGTGCGGAAGGAGTCGGCGTCGTAGCGCTCGAACCGGTTCTGGCCGAACAGGTAACCTTCACGCCACAGATTCAAGGTCGAGTCATAGGGAAGCTGGGTAACCATCGCCTCACGCTAGGAGCTTCGGCGCTCCGCTTCGCGGGGTTGACATTATGGCTCCAGCCCCGGGAAAGGCAATGGGCTTCCGTCCCGGTCGCCCGCGCCGCAGACTGGCCGGATGAACGACGGAAGTACGCGCGGGATCCAGATCCACCCCGGGATCTTCCAACTGCGCATCGCCTACACGAATTGCTATCTGTTGAAGACCGGCGATGGTCTCACGCTCATCGACGCGGGCCTGCCCCGGACGTGGCCGCTGCTGCTGAGCGCCCTGGATGTACTCGGGGCACAGCCCGGCGATATCTCGGCGGTCCTCCTCACCCACGCGCATTTCGATCACGTGGGGATGGCTCGGCGGTTGCGCGAGGAGCACGGGGTACCCGTGCTCGTTCATCCGAGCGACCTTCGACTGGCGCGGCGCCCCTTTAGCTACGCCCACGAAGCCCCGCGGTTGTCCTTCCAGGTCAAGCACCCGCGCGGGTTGCCGAAGTTGGGTCGGATGGTCGGGGCCGGCGCGCTGTGGACCCGCGGGGTCGAGGCACGCCCGGACCTCGTTTCCGGTGAGCCTGCCGACGCACCGGGCAGTCCCATGCCGATTCTCAGCCCTGGGCACACTGACGGTCACGTCGGCTTCTTTCTGCCCGATACCGGAGTGCTGTTCACCGGCGACGCACTCGTCACCCTCGACCCTTACACGGGCAGGAGCGGACCGCACATCATCGCCCCTGCAGCAACGAACAACACCGAGCGCGCGCTCGCCT
This sequence comes from Actinomycetes bacterium, assembly GCA_021793935.1. Next base: position 2,640 of record JAJYRV010000198.1, read on the forward strand.
CGCTCGACGCCTTCACACCCCTCGATGCGGCACTCGTGCTCACCGGTCACGGCGAACCGTGGCGCCAGGGCATCACCGAGGCAGTTGAGCGGGCACGAACCGCTCCGCCATACTGACGGAGGCCCCGCGGCCACGTTGAGTGCCCCCGCCTGGTGTTCACGCGCAAAGTCAAGGGGCTCCCCCGAGCCCGCTCCGCCGCCTACGGTGGACCGATCCATAACGCCGCGAGAAGGGCACCGCCATGAGGATAATTTCCAGCAAAGTGCACACCATGATCGGCCTGGTCGTCGGGGTCGCCCTCATCGTCGCGCCGTGGCTCTTTCAGTTCAGCGATGTCAACGCGGCAAAATGGTCCGCGATCATCATCGGTATTATCGGTGCGCTCAGCGAGCTCACGTCCACGAGCCCGAGCAGCCCGCTGAAACTCGTACCGATGCGGGCACATCTAGCGATGGACGTCGTGTTGGGGATCGTGCTCGCGTTGTCACCCTGGCTGTTCGGGTTCTCCGATGAGAAGACCAACGCGTGGCTACCGCACCTGATCGTCGGGATCCTCATCATCGCCTACGCACTGATGACTCGACCCGACGACGCGGCACGCGTGAGTCGGCCCGTCCACGAGGCTCCGCCGAGGCCCGCGCCGTGAAACAGGTGCTGCTACCCGCGAATCATGCGTCGGGTGCCACCGGGCGGATCCGCCCCCAGTGCCACCACGGGATGGAGTACCCCAGCTGATCCGCCCAGCCGAAAAACTTCGTGCTACGCGGGTAATAGGTGCCGTACCAGAACAGTGGCACCCATTGGGTATCGCGGGCCCAGATCGACTGCAGGCGCTTGTAGTGTTCACCGCGTTCGTCCCGGGTTACCGCCCGCCGAGCCGCCTCGTACGCCTCGTCCACATCAGGGTTCTGGTGGCCGGAAGCATTGTTCTTCCCCTCGGTCGTGTATTTCGTCCGAGTGATCTCCGGATCCGGGGACATCGACCCACCCTGGATGATCAGGTCGAAGTCCCGTTCCTGCCGCACCTTCTTCGCCCAGTCCTGAGCAGACAGCCCGCCGACAACGACGTCGAAACCGAGCCTTTCGATATGGCGACCGACGATTTCGGCAAGCGGTTTGTGCCCGTGGAACATATCCATATAGAACAGTCGCAGCCGCCGGTCCGTTGCCACACCGGCCTCGGAAAGCAGCTCCTGCGCCCGCGCGAGGTCGTGGGCCGGTGCCTTGGCCTCGGGGTTGAAGGCCCACGTGGTTGATCCCAACAGGTAGTGATCCCACGCCTGAGACACCCCGGGGTCGGCGATCTGCTCGATCTCCGAGCGGTCGACCGCGTGCGCGATGGCCCGGCGGGTGGCTTCGTTCTGCCACAGCGGGTCGGAATGGTTGAAATCCAGCAGCGCCATCCCCGGCCCCGGCCGGGCGAGCACCTCCGCGTCCCTCGCATCATCCATGAGCCACATGCGGTCCCGGGTGAGCGTGTCCTGAGTGACGATGTGCGCCTCACCTCGGGCAACCATCCGCACGCATTCGTCCCGGTCGGGCACGATTTTGACGACGAGCCGGTCCACTTCTGGCTGGGGGCCCCAATGGTCCTTCACGGCCTCCATGATGACGTGCTCGCCGGGCGCCCACTCCGCGAGCCGGAAGGGTCCAGAACCCACTGGTTCAAGATTATGCGGATTGGTTGCCCAGTCGGTCCCTTCATACAGATGACGGGGCAACACGTGGGCAAAGATGAAGTTGCCCAAGAGAACCAGGAAGCCGGAATTGGGCGTATGTAGATGGTAGTCCACCGTGTGGTCGTTCACTGCTTCGATGTGGGCGACGTCGGCCATGAACATCGCTCCCGTGTACCCCATCTTCTTTGCGTGGAGGTGGGTATAGGCGACGTCGTGGGCGGTGAGCGGAGTACCATCCTGCCAGCGCGCGGCCTGGTTGAGGTGGAAACGCCAACGGCGGGCCCCGTCCAGGCACTCCCAATGGGTCGCGAGGTCTGGAAAGGGCGTGCTTTCGTACCACTCGTTGAGAACAACCCGGTTGTAGATGTTGTTACAGGCGAGGTAACCAGCGCTGCCCGTGGTATTTCGGTATACGTCGTTGAATTCCACCGCGTCGTGGGGGGTGGCGATGACAAATTCGGTAACCATAGTCTCTTTCGTTCGTCGGCAGGCGGTTTCGGTTTGGTTCTTCTCCGGCGTCCTACCGGCCGGG
>JAJYRV010000199.1 GCA_021793935.1 Actinomycetes bacterium
GCGCCCCGGGGTGCTTCCGGTGTTGCCGGTGCCCGCCGGGGTGCGGGTGCAGGTGGTGCACGGCGCGGACGTCGCTGACGCGTACCGGCGCGCGATCCTCACCGGCGCGACGGGAGCGTTCAATATCGCTGCCGATGAGGTGTTGAGCGCGAAGGATATCGCCGAGGAGGTTGACCACGGGCGAGTGCTCGAGATCGATCCACGCCTGGTGCGCCGCGCCGTGGCTCTGGGATGGAAGACGCGGATCGTGGCGGCCGACCCCGGATGGGTGGACATGGCGATGAACGTGCCGGTCATGGACACCTCCAAAGCGCAGCGGGAGCTGGGCTGGCGCCCCGAGTTCGGCGCCCGCGAGACCCTGCGCGAGCTGCTCAACGGAATCGCCGACGGGACGGGCTACGCCGGGTCGAAACTGCGCCCCCGAGGCAGCTGGCCCATCGGGCAGCTCCCCGACGGATCCGCGATCGGCCGGCGGCTTCGCCGGTGGCCCGCAAAGCGCGTGGCGGCAGGGGTCGACCCGCGCAAACTCGGGGTGTATCTCGCGGACCACGTCGCCGGGGCAACGGCCGGGCTCGGGCAGATGCGGGTGCTTGCGAAGAAGTGCCTCGCAGGTGATCGGTTGAGTGACACCGGGGCGACCTTGAGCTACCTCGCGGACCAGTTGGAGGAGGAACGCGGGCTCCTATTAGAGCTCATGGATTCCTGGGAACTCCCGCAGCGGCGATGGCGCGCCGCACTCAGCGGCGTCAGTCATCGCATTGCCTGGATGGGGGAACGCGTGAGCACGCGGGTGAGCCTCACGGGTTCATCGCCAGCCCTCGGAGTGCTCGACCTGGAACTCCTGCGAGGCGCCGTCGCGGCGAAGGCCGGCGGATGGCAATCCCTCGCGGACCTCGCTGAGGATCTCGGCGCGCCCCGGGATGTCTTCATGCACATGGTCGATCGCGCCGAACGACAACTGAGCACGCTCGAGGAGATCCACGGCCAGTTCCGGGCCGAAGAGTTCTCCCTATAGGCGAGATCCATCCCCAGCACGCACACGCCAACCGCGAGCCCGCAACCGGGAAGTTAGCTGCGCCGTCGATAATGGATCGTGGAACGGCCTTCAGCTGTGTTGATATGCGTCTGGGTTCCCGGCACGACATCGGTGTTCTGCGCGGCCACGGCGATCCACCCCGCCTCACGGCGCTCGAGCACGAAGATGAAGATCCCCTCCCGCGGCCCGGCCGGCGCGCCCGCAGGCGAGACCTGGCCGTCCAGGTGCCACCGGCTGTGCACTACGGCCGCGCTCTGCCCCAGATAGCGAACCCGGGGCTCACCCATCGCTATCGTCGAGCCGGGGAAGATCGTGCGAAAGCCGAATTCGTGCGCGTCGCGAATGCTCGCCCGGTCGTGCCACCAGAGCCCCACCACGTTCACGAACTCGGCGTCCTCGGCGAAGAGCGCCGCGAGCGCAGCGGCATCGGCGGCGTTCCAGGCCTTCTGCCAGCGAGTGACGATATCGGCGGGCGATTCCATTGTCAGGCTCCACGGTTGGGGTAGGTTCTTTAGTACAGCACGGGTTGGTCAGCGAGGAGGTACCGGTGCCTGATCCCATCGATCTCGCCTTTCCCTTCACGGGTAGCTGGCTCACGCAGAATAGCCCCGCAAACCGGGTGCCGAGTCACGGAACGGATCTCTTTGCCACCGCGAAGGCGATCGATTTTGTTCCGGTCGATGAGCATGGGCGCACCGCGCCGCTGCGCGTCGGTTCGTGGCTGCGACCGGAGCCACCCGACCGCTTCCCGGGGTTCGGGCGCCCGATCTACGCGCCTGCGAGCGGGGTCGTCGTTGCCGTTCACGATTCGGAGCCCGACCACGATGCGCACCGCGGGCTGCCCTCGGTCAGTTACGCCCTCACCCAGGGCCGGCGCGCGGCCGAGGGCTGGGAAGCGCTCGCTGGGAATTACGTGTTCATCGATACCAGCCGCGCGATCGTCGCCCTGTGCCACTTGCAGCGGGGGTCCGTTACTGTGCGAGCCGGCATGGAGGTGCGCGCGGGGGCGGTTCTCGGGCGCTGCGGCAATTCTGGAAACAGCACCGAACCCCACCTGCACATTCAAGCCATGGACGGCACCGATGCTCAACATGCTCGGCCCGTAAGGATCACCTTCGACGGCGTCCTTCCGCGCAACGGGGAGATCGTCACCGTGGTCACGCCCCCGCCCGGGGACCAAACTGGAGGCGGCGGGTGACTTCTGCGATGAGCACGCCCGGCTCTGCCGGAGTCGGCAGCGCGCCGTTGAGCCAAAGGTCGGCCAACCCGTGCACGAGCGAGAACGCCGCGTATGCGTCTGCTTGCGCCGTCTCGGCGTCGCGGGCGGAACTGCTCTCCGCAACCGTCGTCGAGAGAGCTTCCCATGCCGAGTCTTTCGAGGCTCGGAGTGAGGAGTCGACCTCGTCAAGCAGTGCCGGCTGCCACATCACCGCATAGTGTCCGGGATGCGCGAGCGCCCACTCGACGTACCGCGCTCCCATCGCGTAGATGTCCTGTTCCCCCGCCTGATCTCCCGCCTGCAGCGCGCCCGTGAGTGATTCGAAGCCGGAGATCGCCAGCGCCGTGAGCAGTCCGCGCAGCGTTTTGAAGTGGTGCACGGGCGCGGAATGTGAGACGCCCGCCCGCCGCGCCAACTCCCGCAGGGTGATCCGCGCGGGGCCGACCTCCGCCGCCATCGCGGCCGCCTCGGTCAGCAGTTGCTCGGGCAAGTTCCCGTGGTGATACGTCGTCATTCCGCCACGATATCTAGACACTGACAAGTTGCGCCACTAGAGTGGATCTTTCCACTGTCTAGATTGGCGATCCGATGATTCTCCTCCTGCCACTTTTCTTGACGACGGCGCTCGTCCGTTTCGGCGCGAACCGACTCGTTCGCCGCGGCGTGGGTGGCGCACGCGCCTGGGATTCCTGGGCGGCCGCTTTCGCTGCCGGGATGGCTGCGGTGTACCTGTCCACCGGCATTACTCATTTCGTGGAGCCCCAGCGATCCGGACTCGAAGCCATCGTTCCATCCGCGATCCCGTGGCCGGGTGCGGCCGTGACGGCTTCCGGGATCGCCGAATTCGCTATCGCCATCGGGCTGGTCCTCCCCAGAACCCGGCGGTGGGCAGCGATCGCCTCGATCGCGATGCTCATCGCGCTGTTCCCCGCCAACGTCGTTGCCGCGAGCGGCGTTGACCACCCGGCAGCGCCCTCGACCCCGCTCCTTCCGCGGGCGGCGCTTCAGGTGGTCCTACTCCTCGCCTCGGCCGCGGCGCTCCGCCCGTTCACCGGGCAGCCTTCCGCGGCGCGGCATCCCTCCCTAGAGTTGGAGGGATGAGCAGTTGGGACGGGGGACTACTTGCCGCGCCGCAGCGGGAGTTCGTTGCGGCGGTGCTGGGCGCGCCGACGCTGGTAGAAGACTTCTCGTGGGGATTGATCGATACCCGAGTGCTGCATATCGAGGCGGGCGGGCAGCAGTTCATCGCCAAAGCCGCCTCCCCCGGCGATCACCATATTCGCCGGGAGATCACTGCCCACGAAGGCCCGACTCGCCCGCTGGTCGACCTGGGACTGACCTCACGCCTCGTCGCTGCGAGCCGCGCCCGACACGTGCTCGTGGTGGACTACCAGGAGGGCGCGCTGGCCGAGGGATCACCGGCGGAACTGGACCCGGATATTCATCGCCAGGCGGGCGCCGCCCTTCGGGCACTTCACGCGCAAGCCTCGCGCCTGGATGAGGAGTACGAGCACCGCGCCGTCGCCCGAGCGCTTCAGTGGCTGGATGGCGCGCATCGGATCGACCCCGATACCGAGGCTGATGCGCGGGCGCTCCTGCGTTCGTATCGGCCGGCAGCGATCGACGTCGTGCCCACCCACGGAGATTGGCAGCCGCGCAATTGGCTCGTTTCCGGATCGCAGCTGCGCGTGATCGACTTTGGGCGGTTCGACTGGCGTCCTCCCGCCACCGACCTCTGCCGATTGGCGGCCCAGCAATGGCGCACGGCGCCGAGTCTTGAGGCCGCGGCGCTGAAAGGCTACGGCGTCGATCCCCGCGACGAGCACGTGTGGAAAATCGACCAATTGCGCGAGGCGATCGCCACCGCCGCGTGGGCGTATTCGGTCGGGGAGGAAGCGTTCGAGCAACAGGGGCACCGGATGCTTGCTGAGGCACTCGCCGGGTTCTAAAGATCCTCCCGCTTGGCATGCGGAGCACGGCGACGAAGCAGCTCAACAGTGCCGCAATACGTCCTGCGTGTCATTCCGTTCTTAAACCGGGTCAGTGCTGAATTAGAGTTTCACTCGTAGACGGGGGTACGCAGCCACTCTAAGCCGGCTTCGATCTCACTGTAATCATCTGCGTACCACTTATCGAGGATCCCAGCGTAGCGGGCCGGGGCATTGAGGGTGGCCCTCGCTCGGGGGTGTTGTGACGACGTCGTACCACCAGCGATTACCCCCGTCGCGAAACGGCGCGAAACTTAGGTTGTCCGGCTGGAGTATGTGTCGAGCGTGGACCACAAGACTGGTCGCGATCTGGTGATCGGTGTAGGTACTGATGTCCATGTTGTATCGGCCGTCGACAGTTTCTTTGATCTTGCCGCTAGGGCTCTCAAGTTCTTGCCCAGTCGCTGCATAGACGGGCCCATCCACATCGTTGTGGGGGACCTCGGGCGCCGATGGTGGCGTCGGCGCAGTGGTGGGTGCTTCACCCTCTGCCCACTCAACTGACTCCACCTTTGGCGGCCCGAGATTGAAGTTCGTAGTTAACGTGCGCATCCCAGCGACTACTGCGGCGACGAGCACGACGACAACGCCGAATCCCTCAACGC
>JAJYRV010000006.1 GCA_021793935.1 Actinomycetes bacterium
ACGGAGGTTCAACCTTCCCGGGAGGCAGAGTTGGTGCCCAAACCTGCTCACTCCGTCTGACAATACCGTCCATCATTGAACACTCTACTCTGCCGCGAGATGTGCCCCTGATAAGCGCGCGTTAGAGAGTGAACTTTAGCGACAAATGGAGGAGTTCTGTCAACGGTTGGGGACGGCTCCGTATTCACTGCGCCTAGCCTTCGCTTGCCTACAAATTGTTGCGAAAGCCAGGGATTGCAAGATAGCAGAACGCGGCTGCGGGCGTACCGGCGGACGCCTCCGGGCCTTGGCAAGCCTCGGCGGCCCTATTACTCTTCGGCTGATATGTCCAGGAGCCTTCGGGCTTCGAAGGCAAACCCGGGGGCTCCAGATACCTCTAGGCTATCTAGGATGTTTGCTATTTCCTGCGGGGGGTTCTTTCGCCGCTCAGAGACTGCCTTTAAGCATCCCAGCCCCCGCCTAAAGTTCAGGTCGAGAAGGTCCAGCAGAAATTCATCTGAGTCCACTGCATGTAAACCCCATCGTCCCAACTCGGCGTTTGGGAAGTCTTTAAGGTTGTCGGTGACAATTGCAGAAGCATGGCCCCGTATTGCTGCGGCAACAACATGTCGGTCATCAGGATCAGGTAAGCCGATCAGCTGCTCCTGAAGGTCTTCCCAGTCTTCCACCTTGGCGTCTTCAAAGATGGTGTTCATGCGGCGCACACGTCGTTGGCCAGCCTCCAGTCTTACCCGCTGTGCGGAGGCTATGGGAATAGCTCGGGCCACTTCGCCGAGAATCCTATCGCTCCACAATGGGCGGTAAGCTCCCTGGTGAGCAAATTCAAGCAGTACGTCTGCCTTTACCATCGGCACTAGGACGCAAGCATCCAGCACTGCCCGAAAGCCCGCCACTACGCCCTGCCCTGCTTGCCCTTGCGCACCGATTTCACGGCCGCGCGGAAATCTTTGGCGTCAATCTCGTACAAGCCTTGTTCCTCTGCGTCATCGACTAAAGACTGCAGCATCCGCTCGCGCTCTTCTTCTCTTTCCTTCTGGTACGCCAGAACATCTGTTAAGAGCAGTCTTCGGTGCCGACCCCCTGTTATTTGTTCGCACTTCAACGCCCCTTGCTCGATGAGTTTGATGAGTGTGGGCCTGCTCATCCCGAGGAAGTCTGCCGCTTCTTGTGTTGTTAGCTTTTGATCCACCGGAGCAATTGTTACCCCGCGACGCTGCTTCATCGCTTTCACAACATCGACCAGGACCTTATAGACAGTCTCAGGTATGGGGGTTTGCTCACCATCCGGTCCTAGAAGCGCCGCTGGCGCTTCATGTTCGTCCAAGAACCTCGATAAGTTCAGTAACTGTTCAAGGTCCTCTGGCGGCATGACCGTCTCTACTCGTCCGAGCTTTGCAGGATCTTTGACAGCCATCGTTATCTCTCCCCTCTACAACCACAGCATGGACCCAAATCGCAATATTCGCAACCCCTGGCGCCGTTTCTTGGCGCAACCGACATCGGGTACTCAAGGCGGCACGTATCGGTCCGGCGAGCGACCCAATGGGAGCCGTTCGACCTCTCCGACGGCAAGAGCCTCGCCTGACGCTGAAGCTAGCGATGCTTCTCGTAAAGCGCCTCGGGCGCTGACGGACCTTCTCAGGGACTCTACGCAAGCGCTCTCCGTCTCATATCCCTAGAGATATGAGACGGAGTCCGCTTTAAGTACGAGGTGCCCGTGCGGGCCAGGGGGAGTCCTGGGAAGTAGTGGTGTTTGAGGGCTGGCGGCGGGGCGGACTGGCAGGAAAAGCAGCCCTGGGTCTGCTGTCGACTCCGGAAAGCCCTGCCGCATGGCTGCCCGGGCTGGGGTGGAGTTTGCCGTGCGGCACACTCTTTCCCCCCTCCCCCGGGAACGGACGATCAGCCCGATGGTTTCAAAAGTACCAATGTGGCCGGGTCCACCTCCTCGCGCGTACGGACCTCTGGCAGGTCGGAGTCCTCCAGCGAGGCCATCTGCATCGCGGTTCTCGCCTGCTCGACCGCCGCAGCGACCCACTGTGCAGAGGCTATGGCGGCGTAGAATCGGGCCGCGAAGGTCACCGCCGCCAAATCCGTGATCAAATCCGACATGCCGATGATTGTAGGCACCGTCTGGAGGAGATAGTCGGCCCCTTCTAAACTTTCGCAGGCGTTGAGGACGACGAGCCGGGGGTGGCTCGTCGGTGGCTCCTAGCACCTTGGCCAAAAGGGCGAATTCGACTCCCGCTCCATCCTGCGATCCCGCGTCGTCCTCCAGCAACACGCCCCATGCAGAAGCGTGGCCGGTGAAGTGCACGACGTGCGGACGATGATCGCTGAGTCCGTCGATCAGGTCAATGCCAGTAGCGGCGGGTAGGTGCTCGACGGACACGGAATCACGCCACTTCGAGGCACGGAGCGACTGCTTGACCTGCCGTACCTCCTGGTCCGCGCGAAGCCACGTCCCGTTCGTCTCGATGGAGCCATCCGGATGCTGGATGGTCGTTTCAATGGCGTGCGGGTTAGCGGTCAGATAGAGCACGCGGAGAGGCTCCGGCCTTGGGGCTGCACCTCGACGTAACGAATCTGAGTGTTGGGGCGACTCAGGCGGGCAACCTCTCGGGCGTGGTCCTTTTCCTTCTGTCGGCGTCGCTCATCCTCACGATCCCGAATGCGCTGCTCGCTCTGTTCTTTCTGACGCCGACGATCTTCCGCTCGGTCTCGGTCCCGCTGTTCGCTCTGCTCCGCGCTGCGAAGCGAAGCGCGCTTGGTGGCAATCGACTTGTTCGCGTCCGCGATCTTCCGCGACAGTTCCGCCACTTTGCTGCTCGCGGTCGTCGCCTCTTTCTCCTTCCGCTCGGCGGTGGACAGCGCTGTGCGTCGGGTCGAGTCGTTCCTGGTGCGGGTGGCCTCATCCCGCTTCTTGCGCGCTGCTGCTGCATCGTCCACCGTCTTCTGCGCCCTCGGCTGGTCCTTCTGGAACCCAGCCACCTTCGTCTCCAAGCTGGAGATCTCTCGCCCGAGTTGGTTACTGCGTGTCATGCTTTCTCCATTCTTTGTCCATAGTCTGGCAGGGGGCACCGACAACTCGCGGAGAGCGTGAATGGCTACTACAAGGCCTAACTCGTCTACGGACCCACCCCCACAAGTCCGTGGAGAACCGCCGACGATCTCGAGTTGGGCACCCTGACGTGGTGTACTGGCACAACCATGAGCGTCTCCACGGCTACCTCGGAGACGTCCCGCCTGTCGAGTACGAGAACACGATCTATGCTGACGAAACCACCAGCAAACCGGCTGGCCGGAATCAAATAGTCCGGGTCCGCATCAAACCCAGGTCGATTCAGTGTCTCGCAACCGCAGTGCCTCGAAACCCATGGGTTTTGAGACACTTTGGTTGCGAGGCAGCATGGCCCTAGAGACTCTCCGCAAGGGAAGCCCTCGCCGGGACGGCCTGCATCGCCCTTACTACTCGGCGTCTCGCAAAGGCAACGCCCCTGGATTCAGTGCCGCTCTGAGTTCCGCGGCAGCCTGCTCTCCGAGAGGTATGAGGATATCCAAAAAGTCTCCGTAAGCTGTGGCGTCGAGTAGAGCATCCGGTAACTGTGTTGCGTCGGAACCCACCCGGCCCCGTAGAGGAGGTCAGGGACGTCGGGATGAATTACTGCGACATACGTCGTGAACATCATTGCGATCGCTCCCAGCTCCCAGTGTTTCTCACGCAGCTCCAAATACTTCTCCTTCGCTGGTCCACTCAGTGCGTTAAAAGCTTGCGGAGGGAGAGGCGCTACCAACTCGATGAGCTCGCCAAGCCGGCTTGTCACTTCATGACGAAGATGGTTTTCAATCCAGGTCCCCTCGAATTCAGCCTGGAACTCGGGCCACGTCACCAGCCGGAGATTCGTTAAGTCAGCCGCTGCAAGGGCGCCCCTTTGGAAGTTGCTCGATGTGATTACGTAACCAACGTTTGCGCCACCCTCCTCCACAACGGTACGGAACCCATGAATAACGCTCTTCGGGACTGAGCTTTTCCATAGCTTGCACTCGCAGAAAATGGTGCTCGTCCGTCCATTGACGGTTTCCACTGCAATCACATCAATCTCAGCCTTACCCCTGGCGAGCGTGGCCGTCTTTTCGAGTTCAGCCTGCATACCGCACTCGGTGAGGATTCGAGCCACCTCGCTCTGGAGTTCGCGCCAGTCTTTAGGCGACCGCTCAGTAAGCATTTTTACAGCCTGCCAGATCGTGATCACTTGGCCCTAACAAGTCTCTTGGGACCGAGATTCCGTCGATCTCCGAGCTCTCTCCTTCGTGTCGAAATGACACACCCACACCCACACCGATGTCGAGGCATTAAAAGCGTCCCCTACGGTGCACGCCTTCAGCGCGGCCATCAGTCTCGTATCTCTAGAGTTACAAGACGTCTCACCGGCAGTGACCGTACAATCAGATCAGCCGATTCGGACCTGTCTTCTCGGGTTCTCAACACCTCCAGCCGCGTCGCGGATTCTCGCAACCATGTCTTGCAATCTGAGGGCAAAATGGGGGGTGGACGCCATTAGTTATAAGACACACTGGAGCGCCCTTTGCGAAACTCATCGGATACGCCCGCGTACCCACCCGTGACCACTCCACCGATCGTCAACAAGCAGACCTACTCGCCGCCGGTGTCCGACACGACGATCTCTACAGCAAGAAGGCAGCGACGCCCCTGGTCGAACCCGCTCGTTTACCAGTTGCTCTCTGGCTCGGGAAGGTTCAGGAGCGCTAATAGGTGATCCCTGGCTTGCGCCTCGGTCATCTGATCCACCTGGTTCACGTCGATCAATAGGGGCCGAATCTTCTCCGCCCAATTCTTGCTCGCTTCCGCTTCGGGAGCGGAACTTACTTCGTCCCACCCCTCCATCAGCTTCCCGCTCCATCGCGTCCTCCAGGGCCTCCAGGTGCTGATCCAGAAGATCCGGGGGCGGCAGTTGCCCCAGAAGATCCGACAATACCTCGAAGACGTCCGTCTAGGTCTCCACCGAATACACCAGTTCGCCCAGCACCGCCTCCTCGGCTTGGTACCGGATCATATTCATCTGCCCCAGCCGGTCCATGAACTCCAGGTTCTTCGGCAACTGGCGTTGCAGGTGGTCGCTGATCGCCTCAATCTCGTTGGAGATCGCCTCCCCCATCTCGGTGAAGTACTCCTGGGATTGTCCAAGCTCTCGTACCGATTCGGTACGTACCTCTGCCAATGTTCTTGAGCCAGTAGGCCGTACTTGTTCATCTGCGTTGTTTCCCTCATCGAGTGCAAAGATGTCCAGCTCGTCCTTGACACCAGGATAATCTGCTTCCCGCTGTATGACCGCGCACCGCCCGCCATCTAGCCTCATCGACTCGGCGGTCCGCCTCGGCTTCGCGCGCACCCCAAAGGTCGAGTTCCCCTTGACCAGCAGGCTGTCCACGCCCTCGTGCCACGTTGCTCCCATCGAGTCAGTACGTGGCCAGGCTAGCAAAGCAGGGACGTAGAACCGTGAGCACCAACTACGACGAACTCTCGGCGCGCGCTGAGCGCGGCGACCTCAGCGTGAAGCCGGAAACCGTACGCCGCGGAGCAGACGCAACCGCCGAGGCCCAGCGCAGCCTCGTCGACGCCACCGGCGCGAGGAATCTGACGCGGTGCGTGCCTCCGCCACCTGCCTCGTTCACCGAGCCGGGCGCCGGTACCCCATGATGTTAAAGCGCTGCTGGTCGTATCGGCAACGAGGCAAGGGTCCAGAAGAAGGAACTCGGCTCGCCTCGGAGGCGGAATCAACTTCGGGGTGATTCTGACCGTTCGGCGTGTGGGCGCGGGATGGCGCGCGGAGTTGTGTGCGGGTCGGCGGAAACCAGCCAGTGCCCGATCGGAGGGTTGGTGAGCCAGCGGGTGCTGTGAACTACCCATGCCCGCGACAAGAGAATCGTCAGGGCAATAGCGGCGAGCACTGCGAGCATCGTCGGGAGTGGGTCGGTGATGCTTTCGAGGAATTCCCCGCCCTTGAACGGGCGCAGGATCGCGCCATGCAGCAGGTACACCGTCAACGAGCGCCGGCCGATCGCCGTCCACCAGTGCCGGTCCTTGGGCGTGATGACGAGGAGGGCGAGCGTTGCGGCAGTCCCGGCGAGGAGCACGGCCGCCCGAACGATGAGCCCCTGCACACCGGTGAGGCCGACGTCCTCGTAGCCCTCGCGCATGAACAGCAGCGTGGCGCTGAACTCATCGTGCATGAGGAACGACAGGGCGAGGCCGGCGGCCAGCAGGACCGCGCCGAGGATCCTGTACCGGAAGGCCCGCAGCCGCTGGACATGTTCGGGCGTGGCGATCAGGCCCAGGGTGAAGAACGGCAGGAAACTAAGCACCCGGCCCCAGCTAAGCGTCTCATCCAGATGCCCATCCAGGGGTGCGAGCAACGAGACGCCAATGGAGATCAGCAGCGGATGACGCAGGGCGCGCAACAGCGGGGTGAGCAGCCTCCAGAAGAACAGCGCCAACAGGAACCAGAGGGTCCAGGCCGGCTCCCACAGGTTGAGGTTGACCTCGCTGCCCATCGCCATCCGGATCGCCGCGTGGATGCCCTCGAAGATGACGTAGGGGACCGCGACGGCGCTCAGGAGGCGAGCCAGTTGTCGCGGTTCGTTGCGGAACGACCGGGACAAGTAGCCACTGATGACCACGAAGGCGGGCATGTGGAAGGCGTAGAGCCACGTGTACAGCGCGCCCGCCCAGTAGGAGCCGATGCTCTCCACGACGTGTCCGATAACCACGAGCGTGATGAGGATCGATCGCGCGTTGTCCAGGTACGGGTCCCGAGGTTTAGTGGGGGCGGGTGCCGGTGCGTTCGGGGTCGCCATCATGTGTTCAGATGCCTCCAACGAAGATCGGTGCTCTGGCACTATAACCCTTCAGCGCTACGGCCCCGGGGAGGGGCCCTTCCGCCTGCGCGGGACTCGCGGCTACGTCGCTTTCATCTGCTTCGGCTGCATCGGGCGAGCCGGGGTGTTCTCCCCATTCCATACAGAAATGATCCGCCACACGACGGCAGCGATCGGCACCGCGAGGAGCGCCCCGATGATTCCGCCGATGATGGTGCCGGCGGTCAGTGCGATCAAGATCGCGAGCGCGTGCAAGTTCACCGAGCGGGACATGACGACCGGTTGGAGCAGGTTCCCCTCGAGTTGGTTCACGGCGATCGCGATGATGATGACGATGAGCGCGGTCAGCGGTCCGTTCGCCACGAGCGCGACCAGCGCGGCGAGGGAACTCGCGACGACCGCACCGATGAGCGGGATGAAAGCGGTGAGGAAGATGATCACCGTGAGCGGGATCGCGAGGGGAACCTTGAGGATCAGAAGGCCGATGCCGATGCCGATGGCGTCGACCGCCGCGATGATCGCTGTTCCCCGGGCGTACCCCCCGAGGGTGAGGACGGTGTTGCGCCCGATCCGCTGCGCGCGTTCGTATTCCTTGCCGCTGAACGGGCGGAGAAAGAACTCCCAGATCACGGGGCCGTCCTTGAGGAAGAAGAACAGCACGACGACGATGAGCACGAGCCCGGTGGCAACGTGCGCTGCCGTCGACACGCCCTGGATCGCGCCGGCGCCGACATCGCCGCTGGTGAGGAACTCGGTGAGCTTCTCGCGCCACTCCTCGATCTGTGCGTCATCGATCGTGATTGGAAGGTCGCCGACGAGTTCCCGGATCTGGTCGATCCCTTCCCGCGCGGACTGCTCGAGGTCATCCCACTGGTTGATGACCGTCCAACTCACCAACCACGCGATGAGTCCGAACATTCCCAGGATGGAGACGAGCACGATCGCCGCCGCGAGCGCCATGGGGAAGTTCGCCGCCCGGAATCGGCGCATGATCGGGTTGAGGGCGCTTGCGAGGATGAGCGCGACGATCACCGGAACGAGCACGAGGCGGAGCTGCACGATGAGGAACAGGCCCACTGAAACGAGTGCGAGTAACGCGAGCGTCTGGATGCAGCGCGTGGTGAGCCGGCCGAATTTGTCCTCCCAGACGGTGGGTTCTTTCGGGGGTTCCTGCTCGGGAGGGCGCTGGGCAAAAAGACCGAATAGTCTCATGGATCGTTTCCCTACTCTCGCGAAGGACGAGCATGTCCGCTCGCCCGCCGTGCGGCGTGAGAGAAGATTAACATCCATTGGCTCCGCGCGGTCGAACACCATACCCGCACGCACAACGACGGTGTGCAGGCACGTGGCAATCCCGATTCCGGTCGCTCATGCGGAGAGGATGATCTGAGGGCTTTGATCGTCGCGTTCGCCCAACGCATCGGGCGCAACGCACCTTTCGTCCCGAGCAGCCTGGGCGGCTTGGGCGAGCATCTCCCAATCCACCGAAAGCTCCGCTGCCCTGAGATAGACCGTGCGCAGGTCGGCGAGCAGCGTCATCGACAGGCCGCGGCCCGCGTCGACGCCGCTGATCTTCTCCCGTGCAGTTTTCCCCAACGCGTGCTCATTCTTCGGTTCCGGGTTGAGTTCAACACCGTAATCCGGCCCGAGCTCGGCGAGCTTACGCACATGAGCGCGCGACCATCGCGCGACGTCCCGCGCGAGATGGTGCACCTCGTGCACCGACGCATACCGCTCCGATAGCCGCAGCAGTTCACGGATGAGCACGTTTTCGTTCGTGTGAAGATCCCACAGGACGACGTCGATCGTCATTGGGCGCCTCCCGTCGTTTTGGTGCCTGCTGTGGTCGGTTCGCGGAAGTGTTCGGCAGCGTACGCACCGTCGCCGCCCCAGGACCGACGCGGTGGGCACCCAGGTTTCCACGTCGTCCTCGCTGATGCCCTCGGCGGCGTGCGCGTCCACGCGGACCGGCCACTGTTCACCGGGTCCATAGGCGGTGCGGATGCCTCACGCAAACACGCCCGGAATCGGGGTTCAACCCCTTGAACAGTTGCCCGCCGTGGTTTACGCGCACGTACCGGCACCGTGTCGCTGGGCGAAGAGCAGCAGTGTTGAAAGTAGATTCAGAACGGGCATAATGGCTTTGCTGGCGCCAAGGCGGCGGCAGCGTATTGGTTTTCGCTCTAGGCAGGAGGCCCGGTGGGAAAGCTCATCTACGGAGACCGTGAGATCGAGATCGAGGATCGCACGTTAGCGCATCTGAAGATCGTGATGCTCACGAAGTTGCGGCGAAATGAGAGTTTCGCGTTCAACTACGCGCACGATGTCAACAGCGGATCGGGGAGGTGCACCGTGTGGGTCCACCCGTCCATCTCGTTGGAGTTCGCGTTCTATGGGAACCGTTCCCCCGAGCTGAACCGGGAGTGGGTGGAAGCGCTCCTCATGTCCGCGAACAGCCCGGATGGCCTGCGGGTGCTTCCGGAACACCCCTCGAGCGTGGGAACTAACTGAGTTCTCCGCTCACATCCGTGGGTTTGTGGTAGGTCTGCTCGGGCAGATCCTTCAGTGCCGCGAGCACCGAATCATCGGCCCCGGCCTCCTCGGCGTGCCTGACGACGTCCGCTTTCGAGGCGGGGTAGTCCATTCCTCCGAGGAATTTCTGCACCTGGATGGGGTTAGGCGTGTTGTCGGCCATTGTTCTTCCTTTCGTTTCCGCGTCCGAAGACGACATCCGTTGCCTCCACGTTCCGATCGGCGACCGTCGTGGGGGCTTCGAGGTGCACGGCTCCGCTGGGGAGGATGCCCGCGCCCCCAAACTTTTCCATCACGCGCCACTGGGCGGCGACGTCTTCACCGGCATGCCCGGGCGGCAGATCGACCCAGAAGTCGAAGCCGCCGCTCTCGACGAGGGCGTCCCGGTCGAACAGGCAGCACCCTCCGACCCAGGCGACCCGGTAGGCCCGCCAGCCGCCGGGCACGATATCCATCTGCGCGGCGATATGGGTGAGGTTCGCCGCGTTGTGCAGGTTGAGCCGCTGAAACTCCGGTGAGTGGCGGCGGATCGTTTCCGGTTCGACCCGGCCGTGACAGAACTCCAGCGGTTCCTGCTCCTCGGGGCGTTCGTCGCCGAGGTAGGACAGTCCCTGAACCGCGGATCCCACGAACCCGCACCCGAGCCGGCGGATCGCCTCGAGGAGACGGCCGAGGAGACCCGGCTCACACCAGACGTCGTCGTCGAGGAAGAGCACGTACTTCGCCTGGGAGGAACCCAGCAGGAAGTCGCGTTGCTCCGCCATTCCCCGGCGTGGGAGATGGCGCTCGACCCGCACCCCTCGGCCCTGCGCCTCGAGCACGCGAAGCATCGCGGCGACGCTCGGTTCAGTCCGGATCCCGCGCTCGGACTGGTCGCTGATCACCACGTCGAAGGGCGGGTCCTCCTGAGCGGCGAGACCCGCGAGCGTGACGCCGAGTTCGGCCGCCCGCCCGACCGTGGGGATGAGCACCTCGACAACGGGCTCGAGCGGTTCTGGCTCCCGGCCCCACCGACCTGACCACCGGCGGCTCATGCGATCCGCCTGGGGGTGAGGGCCGGTTTCCCTTCCCGGATCTGATCGACGATGCCGCTGGTCGAATGCGCGGACACGTAGTCGAGGATCTGCACGGCCCCGCCGTAGCCCCGCACGATTTCCGTTTCGGCCAGCATCTCCGGCAAATAATCCCCACCTTTTGCGTACACCTCCGGTTGGAGCAGGTGCAGCAGGGGAATCGGGGTGCTGCCGGAGAACACGGTGACATAGTCGACGTAGGAGAGCGCCTCGAGCACTGCGGCCCGGTCCGCAGCGGCGTTCACCGGCCGGCCCGGGCCCTTGAGTCGGCGGACGGACTCGTCGTCGTTGATCGCGACGACGAGCACGTCCCCATGCCGTTTGGCTTGGCGCAGGGACGAGATGTGGCCGGTGTGGACGACGTCGAAACACCCGTTGGTGAACACGATCCGCTCTCCCCGTTGCCGGTGGGCGGCGACGGCCGCCCGGAGCGCCTCGGGGGGTGTAATTCCCTCCCCGCCGGAAAGCTCCGCGCGCAGATCGGCCGCCGAACACACGGCGGTGCCCTCCCGGCGCACGACGATGTCGGCCGCGAGTTGGGCGAGTTCGGTCGCGAGCGGGAGCTCGAGGTCCGCGGCGCTGGCGAGGGCGAGTCCCGCGGTGAACGTATCCCCCGCCCCGGAGGCTTGGCGTTCCTTCGCCGGTTTGGCGTAGGTGCGGTGCGGCTCACCGGTGGCGGGCAGGAGGATCGCCCCTTCCCGGTCGAGGGTGACAATCGCGGCCCTCGACCCGCTCCGCTCCAGTAGCCGCGCCCGCAGCGCTCGGGCGCCGCCGGCGCGATCTTCCTGGCCGACGGATCCGCACAGGCCTGTGAACTCCTGGAAGTTCGGCGTGATCAGGTCGGGTTGCAGGGGCGCGGTGCGGCGCAGGTCGTGGGAGTCGACGATGCATGGCCGTGGCCGCGGGGAACGGGCGGCGAGGCGAGCGATGACATCGGGGGTGAAGACCCCGCAGCCGTAGTCGCAGATCACCTCCACCTGCGCCCACGCACTCAACCGCTTGGCAGCGCCGACGATCGCCTCCCCCACCTGCGCCGGGTACTCCGCGTGGTTCACCTCGTCGAGGCGAACGAAGACGTGATCGTCACTGAGGATACGGTTCTTGGCGATCGTCTGGGTGGCGGCGGTTCGCACCAGCCCGGTGGTATCGACTCCGGCCGCCTCGAGCAGGGAGCGGAGGCGGGCCCCGGCCTCGTCCTCACCGATGACGCCGATGATCGCCACCCGGGCTCCCATGGCGGCTAGGTTGACGGCGGTGTTCGCCGCCCCGCCGGGGGCGAAATCCCGCTCGGTGATCTCCACGACCGGTGCGGGCGCTTCCCGGCTCATCCGCTCGGCCTGCCCCGCCCACCAGCCGTCGAGGATGAGATCGCCGATGACGACGATCCGAGAACCTCGATCAGCGAGCCGATCGACGAGGTCCGGGGTGAGGCGGGTCACGATTCCTCCCCTCCGGGTTCGCTCACGTGGACAACCTTGAGCTGCGTCATCTCATCGAGGAGGCGCGGGCCGTACCCGAACCCGGTTCCGCTCAGTCCGCGGGGTTCGGCGGAACCGCCGGGCGCGCCGCCGAAGACCGCGTTGATTTTGACCGTGCCCACCGGCAAACGGGCGGCGGCCCGATTCGCGTGCGCGATCGACTCGGTGAGCACGGTCGCCGCGACGGGACCGAAGGTTTCCTCGTTGAACAGGGGCATCGAGGGCGTGCAGCCGGTGACGACCGTGGCCGGATACGGGGTGCCCTCGCCGTCGGGAATGACGCCGCCGAGGCGGATCTGCGCGCCGAGGCGGGCGGATTCGCGCACCTGCTCGTGCACCTCGGTGCGCAGGCGTTCGTCGACGAGCGGGGCGATCCGGCCGGTCTGCATCCACTGCTCCGCCTCGGCGAGGAGCGCCTCGGTGAAGGCCTGCTCGACCTGCTCGTGCACGAAGATCCGTTCGACGCTCGTGCAGATCTGCCCGCCGTTGGCGAAGCAGCCGAGCGCGGCCTGCTGCGCGGCCCAGACCGGGTCCACCCCGGCGTCGACGATGAGTGCGTCATTGCCCCCGTTCTCCAGGATCACGTGCGCGCCGGTGAGGGCGGCGGCGCGGGCGATGCGCCGCCCGGTCGCGGTGGACCCCACGTGGGCGACCATGTCGAGGGCGGGGTCGGCGACGAGGTCCGCGCCGGTCTCCCCCGGCCCGCTGAGGGTGGTGAACACCCCGGGCGGGAACGCCGGCTCGAGCAGTTCCCCGAGGCGCTCCCCCAGGTGCGGGCAGCGTTCGCTGGGCTTGTGGACGACGACGTTACCGGTGACGAGCGCCGCGCCGATGAGTCCGCAGGCGATCGCGACGGGGTCGTTCCACGGGGTGATGACGGCGACGAGCCCGCGCGGTTCGGGGAGGGAGTAATCGATCGCCTCGATCGCCCCCTGGAGTCGCTCGCCCTGGTGCAGGGGGCCGAGTTCGGCGTACTGGCGCAGCGTTGCGACGCCGGCCTCCACCCCGCCCACGGAGTCGGCTCGGAGCTTGCCGGTTTCGCGCTGGTTGAGTTCCGCGAGTTCCTCGACGTGCTCGGCCAGCACCTCGGCGGCGGCCAGCAGCGCGCCCCCGCGGTCCGCGGGCGCGGTCTTCGCCCATGTGGGGAAGGCGCCCTTGGCGCGCGCGCAGCTGCCCGTTACGTCGGTCAGATCTGTGTGCATGGCAGTCATCAGGCCTCCAAGGTCGAGTCCGGGAACACTTCGGGTAGTACCCGCCGCACCCGAGATTTATACATCGGGGCGCGGGAGGGGCCCGGACGGCGGGCGCGGCGATGTTTGGTTTTTCTCGCGGTGGGTAACGGTATGGGCAGGAAGCAGGAGAATCGATGAGAAGACGGGACGGTATGAGTACGGGAATCGACTTCGCTCACACGCAGGAGCCGTTTGAGGAGATCCGCTCGATCGCGGTGTTGCGGGGCGGAGGGCTGGGGGATGTGCTGTTCGCCGCGCCCGCCCTGGCGGCGCTGCGCGCGACCTACCCCCAGGCGCGGATCACGCTGCTGGGCGCGCCGTTGCACCGGCAGCTCCTGACGGGTCGGTTCCCTGCGGTGGATGAGGCCGAGGTGATTGCCGGGGTGCCCGGTGAACACGCGGTTAGCGCCGCGGACCGGGACGCTCTCGAGGCGCTCGTGGAGCGGCTCGCGGGTAGTTTCGACCTGGGAGTGCAGCTCCACGGCGGGGGGAGGAACTCCAACCCGCTCCTGCTCCGGTTCGGCCCCCGGCACACCGTGGGTACAAGGACCAAGGACGCTGCCCCACTGGAGCGGAACCTCGCGTATGTGTATTACCAACATGAGATCCTCCGCGCACTGGAGGTCGTCGGTCTCGCCGGGTGCCGCCCGGTGACGCTGGAACCGGCGATCACGCCGAGCGCCCCGGACCGCGCGGCGGGCGATGCGTGGCTGCGGGATCTGCCGCGTCCGGTGTTGGTCGTCCATCCCGGGGCGACGGATCCGCGGCGGCGGTGGCCCGAGCCCCGGTTCGCCGAGATCACGGCGAGGTTCGTGCGGGCGGGCGGGAGCGCCGTCGTCGTCGGGGGGAGCCAGGATGCCCAGGCGGCGGAGCAGATCGCCGCCGGCGCGGCCGCCGAGGGCGCTGCCGAGCGGGTCCGGTGCGGGACGGAGCTCACGATGAGCGAGCTCGTGGGGATCCTCTCGGGCGCGGACGTGTTCGCGGGCAACGACAGCGGCCCGCGCCACCTCGCCCACGCGCTCGGCACGCCCACCGCCTCGGTGTACTGGTTCGGCAACCTCATCAACGCCGGGCCCTTCGAACGGGGCCGGCACCGGGTGCAGCTGTCCTGGACCACCCACTGCCCCACCTGCGGGCGGGATGCCACGCAGGTGGGGTGGACGGCCGAGCGGTGCGGGCACGACGATTCCTTCGTCGCCGACGTCGAGGTCGGCGCCGTGTGGGACGACGTGCAGATGCTCACGGCCACGACGGTTCGTTCTCGTGGCAGATGACGAGTTCGCGGACCTCGCACCCCGGAGGCTGATTGAGGGCGAACACTACGGCGTCCGCGACGGCGGCCGGGTCGTTGAGTTCCGCGTCCGGGCCGGGTTGGTACTGCTCGTCCCGGTCGTCGAAGAACGCCGTGCTCATCCCGGCCGGAACCAGCGTCGTCACCCCGATCTCGCCTTTCGTTTCCGCGGCGAGCGCGCGGGAGAAACCGAGCACCCCGAATTTCGAGGCGCAGTAGGCGGTCGCGTCCGGCAGCGCCCGCAGGCCCAGGCTGGAGGCGACGGTGACGACTCGGCCCTTGGAGCGGCCGAGCGCCGACAGCCCCGCCCGCACGACCGCGGCGGTGCCGAGCAGGTTCACGCCGATCACTCGGTCCCATTCCTCCCCCGCGACGTCCTCGAGGCGCCCGCACCGGTCGATCCCGGCGGCGGTGACGATCGCCTCCAACCCGCCCTGGTCAGCGACGATCCGGCGCACGCAGGCTTCCACCCCGCGGGTGTCGGAGACGTCGGCGCTGTAGGCGAGGCGGTTCCCGGCCGCGCTGGTATCCCGGTCGAGGATGATCGGTGTGCCGCCGGCCGCTTCGATCCGGTCCGCCACCGCGGCTCCCAGCCCGGAGTTGCCGCCGGTGATGAGCACGCGGCCCGTGGTAAGGGTGGAGTGTGGCATGAGGGGTCCTTTCAACTTACGCGTTCGATGGCACTGGCGAGGCGGGTGGTGGAGCGACCGGGGTGGTACGGCATCGACACCACGCGCCCGCCCCATTCGGACAGGGCGGCCGCCTCGGGGAGGGTGTCGGCGTTGTAATCCCCGCCCTTGACCCACACGTCGGGTTGCAGTTGGCGGAGCACCTCCTCGGGGGTGTCCTCCTCGAAGACCACCACCGCATCGACGCACTCGAGGGACAACAGGAGCTCCGCACGGTCCGCCTGCGTCATGATCGGCCGGTCCGCTCCTTTGAGGCGCCGCACGGAATCGTCGGAGTTCACGCACACGATGAGGCAGTCGCCGAGTTTCCGCGCGCCGGCGAGGGTGCGCGCGTGCCCGGCGTGCATGAGGTCGAAGCAGCCGCCGGTGGCGACGACGGTCCCGCCCACGGCGCGGACCTCCCGCACCGTGTCCTGCGCCGTCGGGGTCGTGGGGCGGATGGGAATGAGCGCGGCGTCCAACCGGGCGACCCCGCCGCCGCGGAGGAACTCGGCGGTGTCGCTCACGCCGCGGAACATCGCCGCGGCGAGATCATCGCCCGTGCCGAGCGCGAGCGCGACCGAGGCGGCGAACCGGTCCCCCGCTCCGCACGGGTCGACCTCGCCGACCGATCGGGCGGGAACATGCAGAGCGACCTCCTCCCCGCGGGTGAGCACGACGCCGCGTTCGGCGGCCGTCACCGCAACGGCGGCGCATCCCCACCGCTCGCGCAACCGCTCACCCGCGCTGAAGGCGGCG
This sequence comes from Actinomycetes bacterium, assembly GCA_021793935.1. The sequence goes on from JAJYRV010000006.1 coordinate 15,928, forward strand.
TCGAATTCGGCGGGGAGGTCAGCGAGGGCGCCCGCCTCGGGCAGGTTCGGGGTGACGACGGCGGCCTCCGGTACCGGGCCTGCTCCGGACAGGTGCGGATCCCACACGAGGGGGACGTTGCGCCCGCGCTCGCTGATCGCCGCGCGGACCTCGGGGTTGCCCGTGAGCCCGCGCCCGTAGTCAGCGATGAGGAGCACGTCCGCCTCGCCGATCTCGTTGAGCATCTCCCGCGTCACTTTCGGCTCAGGCGCGGGCCCGCAGCCTTCGTCGATCCGTGCGATCGGCAGTGCCCCGGCACTCAGGCGGGTCTTCACCGGCGTCGGCGCCCCGGATGGGCCGGCAACGAGGCGAACTCTCCCCCGGGACATCTGGTGGAGGGCCGAGCGGAGCTGCCCGGCATATTCGTCGTCGGACAGCGCCGTGACGAGGCTGACCTCCGGGGTTGCCTTGGCGCGGCGGCCCGGGGCGGGCGCGGAGTGCCGGGCGAGGAGGGTGGCCACGAGTCCCGCACCGCCGGGGCGGACGCGGGTGTGGTGGACGTCGACGACGGGAACGGGCCCGTCCGGGCTCAGCCGGGTCGAGGTGCCCGAGATATCCCGGTCGAGCAGCACATCTCCAACAATGACGATTCTCATCTCGCGCTCCTTGTCTGCGCTAATTCCCGCTGCGCCGATTCGGCGTCTGCGGCGAGCACGGTCTCGTCGAAGGCCCGGCAGATCGCGTGGATAGCAACGAGTTGGGCCTCCTGCACGTTCGCGGACGGGCCGGGTAAGCACAGGCATTCGTCGACCATCCCCGAAAGGGGGTTCGGCCCTTCGCCCGTGAGCGCCCAGGTGCTCAGTCCGAGTTCGGTTGCGGCCGCGGCGGCGAGGAGGAGGTTTCGGCTCGAGCCACTCGTGGAGAGCAGCACGAGCACGTCCCCGGCGCGCCCGTGCCCGTGCACTTGGCGGGCGAAGACCTCCTCGAAGCCGTAGTCGTTGCCGATCGCCGTCACGGCGGAGGAATCCGCGTGCAGCGACACCGCGGAGAACGGGCGGCGTTCCCCGTCGAACCGGCCGACGAGTTCGGCGGTGAAGTGCTGCGCTTCGGCGGCGGATCCGCCGTTGCCCGCGGCGAGCATCCGGTTGCCGGACATGAGCCGCGCGGCGAGCGTGCGGCCCCACCGATCGAGCCGACCGGATTCGTCGTCGAGGAACTCCAACACCGGTCGTAGGGCGGCGAGGTGGTTGCGTACGACCTCCAATGAGAGCGAGTTCTCGGTCATTGGCCCACTCCAGCCTTGAGTTCCTCGCCAACGGCGCCGAGGATCGAACGGTAGGTCCTCGCGGTGTCGGCGGCGATGCGGTCCCAGGAGTAGCGCGCCTCCACCCGCTGCCGCCCTGCCTCGCCGTACTGGCGCAGGCGCGCGGGGTCGGAAAGTTCCGCGCCGAGCACCTCGGCGAGCGCCTTGGCGTCCTGGGGCGGGACGAGGCGCCCGGTCACGCCGTCGACGACCGTGTCCGTCAAGCCGCCCACCGCGGCGGCGACGACGGGCACGGCGCACGCCATCGCTTCCAGCGGCACGATCCCGAAGGGTTCGTACCACGGGGTGCACACGACCGCGTCGGCGGAACGCAGCACCGCGGGCATGTCTTCCCGGGAGAGCTGACCGGTGAGTACCACCTGGTCGCTCACTCCGCGCTCGCGAGCGCGAGCGAGGAGGCGCTGGCCCTCGGGATCCTCGGCCGTGACCCGGGCGTCCCCCGGCCCGCCGACGATGAGGAGTTCGACGGTGTCATCGCCCATCTCCGCGAGCGCGTCGATGATCGTGTCAAAACCCTTGCGCGGCACGAGGCGGCCGATGCTCACGATGCGCTTCGCCCGCCCGCGGTCGGCGACGGGCCCGCTCGCAGTGAACGCCTCGAGGTCAACGCCGCAGGGGGCGATGGCGATTCTGCCGGAGGGGACCCCGAGTGCCGTGAGTTCGAAGGCCTCGTCCGAGCAGGTGGCGAGGACCCCGTCGGCTTCCCGGCCGACCCGTGGCTCTAACCAGCGGCGCTCGACCGGGCTCGTGTCGTTTGCCCCCTGGTGGCGGCGTTTGACGACGCCGAGGGCGTGGAAGGTGTGCACCATCGGGATATCGATCCGGTTCGCGGCATCGCGCGCGGCGACCCCGGACATCCAGAAGTGGCTGTGGAGGATGTCGGGCTGGGCCCGGCGGGCATCGGCGGCCACCCCGTCGGCGAGTTCCCCCATGTATGGGAGCAGATCGTCCTTGGGGACGGGTTCGATCGGGCCGGCGTTGACGTGCACGACCTCGACGTTTAGCGACATCGCTACCCGCTCATCGAGGTCCGGGTCGTCACGGCGGGTATAGACGGTGACGTCGTGGCCGCGGCGTCCGAGCGCTAACGAGAGAGCTGCGACGTGCACGTTCTGGCCCCCGGCGTCCACGCCACCGAGGACGGCGAGCGGGCTCGCATGTTCGGAAATCATTGCGATTCTCATTGGGGGTTCCTTTCGTTGAGCGGCAGCGTGCGCCGCGGGGGCGGCGAGGCGAGGTCGCCGAGCACGGTGTTCCACCGGTGCAAAAACGCCGCCAGACCGTAGTGTTGGAGCGCGTATTCACGGGCGACCTCACCGCGACGTCGGGCCTCATCTGGGTCTTCGGCCAGCCGTCCGGCTTCGCTGACGAGATCGTCGATATTTGTGGAGATCGCCCCGGCCTCGGGCGGAACCGCCCGGTACGCCTCGGTCGTGCCGAGGGTGAGGACGGGCATGCCCAGGTGCATCGCTTCCAGGAGCGAGAGGCCGAGCGAGGTCCACCGGGTCGTGTGGAGGTAGGCGCGACGCTTCGCGAGCTCGTTGTGGAGCTCGCCGGTGGGCAGATCCCCGGCCGCTGCGACCTCGTGGGGGCTGAACAGGTCGGGGAGGTACTCCCCGCCCATCCCGAACACGTCCACGGGCAGGATCGGGGTGAACGCGGCGAGCAGGTCGGAGCCGCTCACCCGCGCTCGGCGGACGGGCTCGTTGATCACCGCACCGAACCGTGGGAGTTCCCCGGTGTATTTGTGCCCAGGGTCCACCACGCCGTGCTCGACGACGGTCGTCGGTGTTCCCGCGGTGTCCCACATGAGGGAATTGAAGTGGGTGACGTGCACGATCGTCAGGTCCGAGCGACCCGCGAGGGGGTGCAGGGTCTGGGGCACGTTCCCCTTGGGGGTGTTGTGTTCCACGAAGATCGTGGGGAGGTCCCGCCCGGGCGTTCTTCCGCCGAGCCACTGCTCGGCGAGTTCGAATTCCTCCAGGCGTTGGAGCACGGCGACGTCGACATCCGTTTCCGCGAGTTCTTCCGGAGAGACCTCCCGCGCCCGGGCAGGCCAGTCCCGGCCGGCTCGGCCGATCCCGAAGGGGTCGCGGGCAGCGGTGGCCGGGAGGAGGTATTCGTGTTCACCGCGCACGAAGGAATCCGCCCAACCTCCGTGCATGTGCCAAAACAGGATTTTCACTGGGCTGCTCCTTCCATCTGGGCGGAGGCGAAGGTGCTCGCCCGTTCGGGGTCGAAGATGAGCTGTTCGCACGCGTCCGCCACGCGGGCCGGCGCGAGGCCGGTGAGGCAGGGGTGGCCGGGAACCGGACAGTTGCGGGCACGGGTGTTCCGGCACGGGGCGTGCTGATCGCCGAGCAGGATCGTGGGAACGCCCCACGGTGCCCACCGGGCGGCGGGAACCACGGGCGAGAACAGGCTGACGATCTTCGCCCCCATGGCGGCCCCGAGGTGCGCGGGTCCGGTGTTGCCGGTGACGAGGACCTGCGCCCCGCCCAGGAGGCGGGCCATCTCCACCAGCGTCGTCCGCCCGCCCAGGTCGATCCCGCCGTTTGCGGCGACGCGAGCGGTGAGGTCGGTTTCGGCTGGGGTGCCGGTGACGACCACGGTGTGGCCCCGGCGGGTGAGTTCGGCGACGAGCGCCCGGTGGTGGCCGGGCGGCCATTGCCGCGCGGGGGCGGCGGCGCCGGGGTGGACGACCACGTAGGGCCCGGTCAGGGTGAATCGGGACGGCTCGGATGGCTCGGGGAGTTGCACGGCGAGCCGGGTATCGGCGGGGCGGGGGAACCCGGCGGCTTCGGCGATGTCGAGCGCCCGGAGCACTTCGGGTTGGTCTTCGGGGAAGTCCTCGCCCGGTGTGAGCCGGGTCGTGAGTAAAGAACCCGCGTAGTCGATCGAGGCGCCGGTGATTCGGGGGACGCCGCCGAGGCGAAGTAGTGCGGCCAGCGGCAGCGGCGACTGGTGGAAGGAGGTGAACAGGACGGCCGCGTCCGGCCGGAACTCGGTGACCATCTCGAGGAGTTCGCGCGCGCTGCCGGGCGTGAAGTCCGGGGCGGGGTCACTGATCCACGGCGCGGACCACGTGAGGACCCCGTCGACGCCGGGGAGTAGCTTCCCCGCGGCGGCGCCCTGGGGGCCGCACAGCAAACGCACCTCGGTTGCGGCAGCGGCGACGGCGCGCACGGCCGGGCCCGCGAGCAGCACGTCTCCCATGCTGTCCAGGCGTGCGGTGAGGACCTTCATCGGCGCACCTGGGCGAGCACGCGGCGGACCGCTTCCCCGAGCGTCCCCGCCACGTGCCAAGCGGCTTCGATCTCGTGCAGCAACGTCACCGGGGTGGGCACGAGGATGCCGTGCGCGCCGGCCGCGGCCGCGGCTTCCATGTCGCTGCCGATGTCGCCGATGACGACGCAGCGTTGGGGCGCGATCCCAAGTTCGAGGGCGGCGGCGCGCACCAGCCCCGGGAGCGGTTTGCGGCACGAGCAGAAGTCCGCGGGTTCGTGCGGGCACACCTGCCAGGTGTCGAAGGGGCCGAGCAGATCGTCCACCCGCTGGTTCACCGCCCGCATCTGCGCCGTGGTGATGTATCCGCGGGCAACCCCGGACTGGTTCGTCACGACGCCGATCTTGAGCCCGGCAGCCCGCAAGTGCTGTAGTTCCTCCCGGGCGCCGGGTACCGGTTCCACCGCGTCCGGATCGCCGTTGTAGGGAACGTCGGCGATGAGCGTATCGTCTCGATCGAAGAGCACCGCGAGGGGCTGCTCGGCCATCCTTGCGGCGGCGGTGCTGGGGGCTGCGAACTGCAGTGTCATCCGAATCTCCTCATTGCGAATCGTGCGTGGGGAACAACGTCGTTGGCGGCGCCCAGTTGGCAGGAGGCGCGGCGGGGTGTGAAGGTTAGGAGATGGCTGCTCCCCCTGAAACGCTCGTGCTGCGGGCGCTGAAACTCGGTGACCTGCTCGTCGCCGTGCCCGCGATCCATGCAGTCCGCCGGGCCCGTCCCGAGCACCGGCTCGTTCTTGCCGTGCCCGGATGGCTGGGCCCGATCGTCGACCTCATCGGCGGGGTGGACGCGTTGCACCCCACCCCCGGCCTGGACGCTCCGCTGGACATCGCCCCCGGTCGGGTCCACACCGCGATCAACATGCACGGCAACGGCCCCGAAAGCCGGGCGGTCATCGATGCGCTCGAGGCCCCGCACGTCGTCACCCACGGCGGGGCGGGCCCGCCGTGGCGGGATGGGATCCTGGAGCGATGGCGCTGGGTCCGGCTCGTGGAGGCGTTCGGTATGCCGGGCGACCCAGACGACGTCGCGATCGCCCGCCCGCTGGCTCCCGCGGAAGTACCCGGGGCGGTTGTTATCCACGTCGGGGCCTTCTACGGTTCGCGGCAGTGGCCGGTGGAGAGGTTCGCCCGCGTCGCCCGGGTGCTCACCGAGCAGGGCCGGCGCGTCGTTCTCACCGGCAGCGCCGCTGAGCGTCCGCGCGCGGCGGCGGTTGCCCGGCAGGCGGGCGTGGAGATGGCTGCCGTGCAGGCGGGAAGGACGGGCCTGGCCGGGTTCGCCGCGCAGATCGCCGGGGCCCGCCTCGTCGTCTCCGCCGATACGGGGGCAGCGCACCTCGCGTCGGCGTACGCGATCCCCTCGGTGATCCTCTTCGGTCCCGCTCCACCACAGGAGTGGGGCCCACCGCCGGGGCCGCACATCGTGCTCACTGATCCGGCCCAGCGCCGCGGCGAGACCTTCTCGGCCGAACCGGACCCGGCCCTGCTCGCGGTCACGAGCGCCGATGTTCTCGCCGCGGTGGCTGACCTTCCCGATCAGGGTTAACGATGAGCGGGTTCTCATTCGGCCACCTGCTCACCGAAGGTTTCCAACGCTGACCCGTCCAACACCGCGCGCAACTGCGTGAGGATCGAGGAGATCAGTCGTGAGATGTGCACTTGTGTGACGCCCACCGTGCGCGCGATCTCCTCCTGGGTGTATTCCTTGAAAAAGCGCAGGTACAGGATGCGCCGTTCCCGAGCTGGTAGTCCGCGCACCGCCGGGGCGAGGCTCGCGAGGAGCTCGAAGCGGTCGAACGGGGAGGCCTCGTCAATGATCTGTTTGCCTCGGGCCGCATCGGCCTCGAGCGAGGTCGCCCACGCCCCGGATCCGAGCGCCTCCTGCACCTGCCCCCGGGGGGCGTGCAGGTGTGCGGCGATATCCTCGCACGTAGGTTCGCGCCGGAGTTCCTGCGCCAGCTGTTCACGGGAGCGGATCGCGCGCAGCCGGAGTTCTTGGATTCGGCGCGGAGGGCGCACGGCGAAGCCCTGATCCCGCACGTGCCGCTTGAGTTCACCGGTGATGGTCGGCACGGCAAAGGCGAGGAAGTCCTTCCCCTTCGCCGGGTCATACCGGCGGGAGGCCTCCACCAACCCGACGTAGGCGACCTGGCGCAGATCGTCCGCATCCCGGGTCCGGGAGACGAACCGCCACGCGATCGACTCCGCCAGGGCCAGGTGCCTCACCACGCGCTCGTTCGACCCCGAGCGCGTGGTGAACGGCCGAGCCGGAAAGCCTTGTGCAACGGACACGACGCACCTCGTTTCTTTCGGGAGGTCTTGCCTCGGAAGGAGTAGGGCTTCACGCAATCACCGCTTCTGCTCCCCCTCAACCCCCTTGCCCTGGGGAGAGGAGTCGGTTAGAAGGGGGCAATGGTCGATAACCTCCTTCCCCCACAGGTCTGCCTCCTTCGGCACGGCGCTACCGCGTGGAATCGCGAGGGGAGGTTCCTCGGCCGGGGCGACCTCGATCTCGACGCAGCCGGTGCCGCGGACCTTGAGCTCGCCGCCATCCAGATCGCTCAGTTCGCCCCGCAGGCGATGGTCACCTCCCCCGCCCGGCGGGTTCAGCAGACGTGGGCGGAGCTGGTCGGCTTCGGCGGTCTCGGCCAGGTTTCCAACCACGTCGAACCGGACGCGTGGGAGGTGGATTTCGGTGTTTTCGAAGGGCGCACCCGCGCCGAGATCGCTGCGAGCCCCGACGCCGAGGCGTTCGAACGGTGGCTCCGCCCCGAATTCGGGTGCCCCGCCGCGCTGGGCGGGGAATCCTACGATTCTGCTGCCCGGCGCGCCGCGCGGGTGCTCGCCGGGCTTCCCGCCCGGCGGACGCTGCTCATCTCGCACGGGTATTTCCTCAAGATCCTCCTCGCGACCTGCGTCGATGGCGGCCGGGCGGAGGACGTGCGGGCGGAGCATCTGCCCAACGGGGTCCCCATCCTGCTGAGCAAGCACCCGATCCACGGGTGGCGCCGGAGCCGGGCGCCCGCGGCCAAGGGGGAAAGATTAGAGTGAGCACATGCGCCCTCGCTCATTACTCGCCCTCCGACCGGTGGTCAGCGCGGCCCTGCTCACGCTCGTATTCGCCGGCTGCAGCAGTTCCCAGGTAGATGAATCCGGGCAAGGCGCGAGCGAGGTGGAATCCCCCACGTACTCCACCACGCACTCCCCCACCCAGACCGAGGACCCGGGCACGGACGACGGCAACCGCGAGGCGCTCCTGCAGGCGATCGACACCGCGCTCACCGAGGTCGAAGGTTCGCGGCTCTATGCCCTCCAGAGCGAGAACGGCGGCACGGTATGGGAGGTGGAAGTCGTGACCGAGGCGGGGCAACGCTACGAGATCGACCTCGCCGCCGACGGACAGAAGGTCGTGAACGGCCCGGAGGAGAAATCCAGCAAAGCCAAACATCTCCAGCGGGTCGAGGGCGCCACGGTGCCGATCGCGGAGATCATTGACGCCGCGGTGGAACACACGCCCGGGGTCGTCATCGAACTCGAACTCGATACCTCCGGGGGCGTGATCGTCTGGGAGGTCGAGGTCGCCTCCGGCGATGGTCAGAGCGTGGAGGTCGACATCGACGCGGGCACCGGCGCGGTCATCGGCTGACGACGCCGCCCGCGCTGCTGCCGTAATCTAAAGCCATGCACGTGCATGAACTCGCCGAGATCCTTGATGCTACTCTGCTCGACCCCGCAGCGCCCGCGACCCGGGGTGGGCAGGAGGTCACCGGCGTCACTCACAACGCCGCGTGGACGCAGCCGGGGAACGTGTTCGTCGCGATCCGCGGGGCCCGCGCCGATGGGCACGCGTTCATGGCCGACGCCGCGGCTGCCGGCGCGATCGCCGTCGTTGGTGAGGGGCTGCCCGCGGACGTCGTCACGTCCCTGCCCTACCTCGAGGTCTCGGACGCCCGGACCGCGCTCGCCGAGGCCGCAGCGGCCCTGGCGGGCGAGCCCAGCACGCAGCTCGCGATCGTGGGGATCACCGGGACGGACGGGAAGACGACGACGGCGTGGCTCACCCGGCATCTGCACCGCCACGCCGGGCTCCGCACCGGTCTGCTCTCCACGGTCGGCTACGAACTCCCCGACGGCGTGCTGCGGCAGTTCCCCGACCACTTCACCACCCCGGAATCCCCGCAGGTACAAGCGATCCTTCGGGAAATGGTCGATGCCGGGGCGCGCGCGGCGGTGCTGGAGACCTCCTCCCACGCCCTCGCGTTGAAGCGGGTCCACGCGGTCGACTTCGATACCGCCGTGTGGACGAACCTCACCTCCGAGCACCTCGACTTCCACGGCACCCTCGAGCAGTACTTCGAAGACAAGGCGAGCTTGTTTACCCGGGCGGAATTCGCCGTCGTCAACGTTGACGACGAATGGGGCCGCCGGCTGCTGCCCCGGTGCGCGAACGCGGAAACCTACTCCGCTTCCGGGGCGCGGGCCGATTGGGTCGCCCGCGATGTGCAAGAACACCCGACGCACCTGAGTTTCACCGTGGAGTGCCCCTACGGCGAGGCGGCGGTGCGGGTGCCGATGGTCGGCCCGTTCAACGTGGCGAACGCGCTCGCGGCCATGGCGGCCACCGCGAGGAGCGGCGCGAGCCTTGAGCAGCTGGTGGATGGGCTCGCCGAATTCCCCGGGGTGCCGGGGCGGATGCAGCTGGTCCTCCCCGAGGGTGGAGCAGGTGGCGCCTTCCCCCGCACGATCATCGACTTCGCCCACACGCCCGCCGCGCTCGAGAACCTGCTGACGACGCTGCGCCCCTCCACCGAGGACCGCTTGTGGGTGCTCATCGGCGCCCCCGGGCAGCGCGACACGACCAAACGGGGGCCGATGGGTGAGGTCACGACGCGGCTGGCGGACGTCGTCGTCTTCACCGAGGACGACCCGCGCGATGACCCGGTCACCCACGTCATCGCAGAGATGGCCGCTGGCGCCCAGGGGCGGACCAATTACCTCGCTATCCCTGACCGCACCGAGGCGATCACCTACGCCCTCACCCACGCGGGGGAACAGGACACGGTCGTGCTCGCGGGAAAGGGCGCCGAGACGTTCATTGCCCGTGCCCGCGGGGATGATCCCTGGGATGAGGCGGCGGTTGCTTTTGCAGCGCTCGCTGCCCGGGATCTGTAGGCTGGACGGGTACTAGAGGAGGAGACGTGCAAACCGAGCAGAAACCTAGCATCGGTGAGATCATCGCCGATATTACGGATCAGATCAAAGCTCTGATCCAGGGCGAGATCGCACTCGCCAAGACGCAGGCGAAGGAGAAGGTCGCCCCGTTCGGCCCGGCGATCGGCCTGTTCCTCGCGGCGGCGGTGTTCGGTCTCATCGGCCTGTGCTGGCTGATCTTCACCGGCTACCTCGCCCTCACCGAGGCGTTCGCGCCGTGGCTCGCGGGCCTCATCACCACGGGCGCGATCTTCCTCATCGTGGCGATCCTCGGGCTCGTCGGCAAATCCCTCATCACCACGGCGTCGAAACGCAAGATCACCGTGGGCGATAACCTCAAGGCCGACGTCGAGGCACTGAAGGAGGGGTTGCGCCGATGAGCACGGATGACTCGAGGAAAGACGACTCGAAGAAGGAGAAGGGTA
>JAJYRV010000200.1 GCA_021793935.1 Actinomycetes bacterium
TTCCGATCTATCCGGGGCTCGCGAAGGCACTTGACCGAGTACTCGCCGAACTCCCCGACGTACAAGAGCAGCAGCCCGACGCGGGCGAAGACACCGAAGGAAAATGATGAGTCTGGAAAACCTAAGCATCGTTCTCGTATACGGGGCGATGGCCGCCTACACCGTGGCGATGCTCGGCTTCGCGATCGACCTGTTCGGACTCGGCAGCCGCACCACGGCCCACAAGCGCCGCGCCGCGGGGATCGGGATGAGCACGACGTGGCTCGCCGCGCTCCTCCACCTCGGCGCGCTGATCACTCGGACCATGGCAGCTGGCCGAGTGCCCTGGGCGAATATGTACGAGTTCACCCTGATGTTCACGTTCTTCGTCGTCGCGACCTTCCTCGGCCTGAACTTCGTGCGCGACATGCGCTTCCTCGGTTCACTGGTGAACCTGCTCATCGTGCTCGGACTCGGACTCGCGACCTCGGTGCTCTACGTCAAGGCCGAGGGTGTGGAACCGATCCTCGATGACTACTGGCTCATCATCCACGTGTCGGTGGCCACCCTCTCCACGGCGCTGCTGTATATCGGCGCGGCGTTTGCGATGCTGCAACTCGCCCAACATGCCGCGGAGAAGAAGACCGTGGGTGCGGCGCCGCAGCAGGTGGAGAATCTGCGCAGCCGCAAGCAGTCCTCCCGGGTGCGTAACCTCACCGAAGAAGGGACGACTGCGTCGGTCGGCACGAGCAGCGCGGCGGGTTCCGGATCGACGACGGCGGTGCTCGACGCCGAGACCGATACGGGCACCGATGCGGGTGAAAGTCTCGAATCGGGCGAGAAGACCTCCCCGTTCCTGCGGATCATGGGATCGCTTCCCTCCGCCGCGAAACTGGAGATCTGGGCGTACCGGATCGTCGGGGTCGGGTTTGTGACGTGGACGTTCACCATCATCGCCGGCGCGATCTGGGCCGAGCACGCATGGGGCCGCCCCTGGGGGTGGGACCCGAAGGAGACGTGGTCCTTCGTCGTGTGGATCATCTACGCGGCGTACCTGCACGCCCGCGCGACGGTGGGATGGACCGCGGAGAAGTTCGCCTACTTCCTTCTCGTGGGGTTCCTCGCCCTACTCGCGAACTTCTATATCGTGAACCTGTTCATCCCCGGCAACCACTCCTACGCGTTCTAACTCTCGGTCGCGGGTCCCTCATTGGGCTCGTCATTGTTGCGTTGGTCACGCAGGTTCCGCTCCTGTAGGTAGCGCAGGAAGTCCGGGTCGTCATCCGGGGCGACCGGAGCGCGGTATTCGTGGTCAGGACCTTGGCCGCCGGCGTAAAACCGCGAAATGAACAGCCAGAGCAACGATCCTACGAGGGGTTGTAGGAGCAGGATCATGACCACCCAGGCCCACGTGGGAACGCCTGGGCGGCGTTCGTTTTCCGTACGCACACAGTCGATCACCGCATACGTGGTGAGTCCGATTATGAGCAGGGTGAAAATAATTCGCATGAATTAAGCCTACGCTTGAGTTTATGATCCGGTATGCCGCACTTCGCATCAGTCTACTCGTGGTCGTCGGCGCCCTGTTGTTCCTTGCGGGAATGCGTGGGGTGCTCCTCGCAGGCTCGAGCATCATCATCGCCGCACTGCTCTCTTATATCTTCTTCCCCAGCCAGCGCAATCAGGCTGCGAAACGGCTCGAGCAGATCGCGCACCGGGAAGAGAAGCCGCGTGAGCGCGACGAGGACATGGCCGCGGAGGACGCCGCCGTCGAGGATGCGGATGCGAGCTCAGAGGAGCCCGGCGAGCAGGAGGGCGACTCCGATACCGAGCTGAACTAGGCCGGTGTCGCGAAGCGTCGGGATCATCTCCGCGCGGGAACGCAGCACTCGAGCGGCAAGGATGAGTGCCCAGACGCCGAACAGTAGGCCGAGCAGGCCGGCGCCCGTGGTGAGCGTTGCGCCGTCGACGAAACCTCCGAGCGCGATGAACGCGGCGACGGCGAAGCCGACCGTGAGCGCCATGAACGCCCCGTAGACCCGGCGGGCACGGGCGTCGCCGAGGCGGACGGCGAGGGTCCGTTTGCCGCTCACGGTGTCGGTGGGGATGTCTCGAATGTTATTGATCATCAGCAACGCGCACGCGATGAACCCCATCGAGATCCCCGCAACGGTGCTCGCGAGGTTGAGGGTGAGGATCTGGGTATAGGTCGTTCCCCAGGTCGCGAGGAGGCCGAAGAAGACGAAGACGCCAACTTCGCCCAGGCCGCGGTAGCCGTAAGGATTCTTCCCCCCGGTATAGAACCAAGCCGCGACGATGGCGAGCGCACCAGCGGCGATGAGCCACCACGCCTGTGCGAGCCACACGAGAACCAGACCCGCCACCGCTGCCGCGCCGAACCAGGCGAATGCGATCCGCTTGACGGTAGCCGGGGCGACGATGCCCGAGGCCGTCAGGCGGGTCGGTCCCACTCGGTGCTCGTCGGTTCCCCGGACCCCATCGGAGTAGTCGTTGGCGAAGTTCACCCCGATCTGCAGGGCGAGGGCCACCGCCGCGGCCAGCAGCGCTCTGCCGAGCTTCGCGTCTGCTCCCGCGGCGCCGGTGCCGGCGAGAACCGGGGCGAGAGCAGCAGGAAGGGTGCGCAGGCGCGCACCTTCCAGCCAGTCGGAAAATCGTGGGCGCAGATTCGGGGTGGTCACAGGTTCGATTCTGCCAGTTCTCATTCGTGCCGGACGCCCTCACCTGCGGCGAGGACGGTGAGCGCGAGGTCCGCGGCAGCGCGGCGGTCAACCTTTCCCGGCCCGCGCGTGGGAAGGCGCATCGTGACGACGAGCGCGCGGGGCGCCGCGGCGGCGCCGAGCACCGACCGTGCGTTGGCGCGAATCGCATCGAGAAGCTCGCGGCGGCGTTGGAGGCGATTCTCCCCGCGCAACGCCGACGGGTCGCGGGGCACGATGACGGCGACGACCTCGGCGCCCCACTCGGGCGAGGGGAGGCCGACGACCACGCAGTCCCCGACTTCGGGTAGCTCCCGGATCGTCGTTTCGACCGCGGCGGGGTGGACGTTCACACCGCCGGTGATGATTACGTCGTCTGCGCGGCCGTACACCACGAGTCGCCCGTGAGTTTCAGCGGAGATGCTTCCGAGATCGCTCGTGCGGAACCACCGCGTGCCTTCGACCGTGAGGAAATCCGAGGGCGCGTCGTCGAGATATCCCCAGGCGAGCGTGTCCCCGCCAAGCCAGATCCGACCGTCGTCGCCGATCTTCACCTCGACGCCGGGGAGGGGAGTGCCGTCGTAGACGCAGCCGCCTGCGGTCTCCGTGGACCCGTAGGTCGTGTGAATGGTGAGCCCGGCCCGGCGCGCTTCAGTGAGGAGGGCCGGGTCGATCGCGGAGCCACCGAGAAGGATAGCGTCGAGCGTGGTGAGAGCCTCGAGGTCAGCGGCGGGGCCGCTAAGGACGCGGACGAGTTGGGTCGGCACCAGCGAGGTGTAGTGCCGCGCGGTCGGATCCATCCGGGAAATCGCGCCCGCGAGGGAATCTTCGCCCTGGATGACCGGGTCGAATCCCGCGAGGAGGGAGCGGGCGCAAACCTGCAGGCCCGCGATGTGTTCGTGGGGAAGGGTGAGGAGCCACTGACCTGGTCCGCCGAGCCGTTCGTGGGTAGCGCCGGCAGATGCTCGGATCGCGGCGGGGGTGAGCCCCACCGGGCGGCCGACCCCGCTGGTGGACCCGGAGGTGGTGACGACGATGCTCACCTCACCGGGAAGGGGGTCGGGCAGTAGGCTTCGGTCTGTTCCGAGCACTAGTTCACCGGCGCCGTCCAGCGCGGCGCGAAGGCGGGAAAGGAACGGTCTCACGGGTTCTTCCTCAGGCTATAAAGTTGGCTCATGCCACTGTTCCAGGGTAAACCTTCTCGCGCGCTCGTGGCCGTCACGGCGATTCTTTTCCTCACTGTTGCTGGGTGCGGTTCAGAAGCGGGAAAGGATTCCGCGACCGTCGACCGCCCGGAGCCGGTCGTGGAGGACACTCCGGCCCCGCAGCAGACCCACGCTTGGCCGCTCACCGGGGTGAGCGTTGATGATGGTGAGTTCGGGCCAGCGCTCAGCGTGAAGATCGAGAACTCCCCGGCCGCGCGACCTCAGGGCGGATTGGAACGTGCAGATATCGTGTGGGAGCAGCTTGTTGAAGGCGGCATGACCCGGTTCGTAGCAATGTTCCACTCCGACCTCCCGGAGACGCTCGGGCCGATTCGTTCCGTACGGCCGATGGACGCTGCGATCGCGGGAACGGTCGGGGGCGCGCTCGCGTTCTCTGGTGGCCAGGCCGAGTACCAGGCGAAGATCGCCGCGACGGGGGTCACCCTCATCTCTCACGACGGCGGAAACGCCGGCTTCTATCGGGACCCGAACCGGCAAGGTGACCACCGGCTGTTTGGCAAGACCGAGCAGCTGCTCGCCCAGGTGGGCGAGCCAGAATCTCCCCCGGAACTGTTTTCATACGCGGATGAGGGCGAGGACCCCGCCGCCGTGCGCTCAGGGAGTGAGGCGAACGCCGTCGAGACCCGTTTCCCCGCGTCGAAGCCGTCATGGCAGTGGAACGGGGAGGTCTGGCAGCGCCTGGAGTCTGGTCAGCCGGCCCACGCGGAATCGGGAACTCGATTGGAGGCGGCAAACGTGGTGGCGATTCGCGTTGAGGTACGCGATACCGGAAATCGCGACGCCGCGGGGTCGATGGTGCCGGAAACGGTTCTTACCGGTTCGGGTGAGGCCGCGGTGTTCAGTGATGGGCACATGATCGAAGGGACGTGGGAGAAGGACGGCGACGCTGATCCGCTGC
>JAJYRV010000201.1 GCA_021793935.1 Actinomycetes bacterium
CCTCGTCCTGTTCAAATTTCATTCGAGCCCCGCGCCCGTACCCGAGCCGCCGGCGGGCGAGCGCCGAACTGATCTCGCTCGTGGTGATCCGTACCCCCGCGGGAACCCCGTTGAGCAGACCCACGAGGGCTTGACCGTGGGATTCCCCCGCCGTTATCCAATTGAACATGGTCTCTAGTGTGTCACACCTGGCAGGGCGTTCAGCGCGATCGCCACGCCCGCGCCGAGGAGCAGCCACGGCCCGAAGGCGATGTTGTCCCGGGAGGTGAGGCGGCGGGTCAGGAGCATGAGGACGGCGAAGATGCCGCCGGCGATGAAGCTCAGGAACACCCACTGCCCGGCCACCTCCCAGCCGAAGAAACCCGTGCCCAACCCCAGCGCCCCCGCGAGTTTGACGTCTCCGAATCCCATCGCCCGCGGGCGGGAAAGAGCGAGTACCCCGAACCCGCCGGCGGCGAGGACGCCGGCGATCACGGCCCGCACCAGCGAGGCCAGCTCTGCCTCCCCGGTGAGGTACACCAGCGCGTACCCGAGGGCGAAGACGCCGACGAGGGCGCCGACGAGGGGGTCGGGAAGACGGTGGATGGCGAGGTCGATGCAGGCGAGCCACCACCCGAGCAGGCCCGCGCTCACGCACACGGCCAGGAGCAGCGGGGGCAGCGCGGTGAAGCCCGCCGTTCCGGCGATCGCGCTCCCCGCCGCGATCATCGGGCGCGAGGTCCACCGGGCGATCCGCCGGGGCGCCGGCGCCCCCGCGTCCGGGCCGGTGCGGGCGCGGACCAACCCGATGAGCCAGGGCTGGGCGATCCACCCCGCGGCCGCGGCGGTGAGCGTGACGATCGCGCCGAGCATCGCCGCTCCTACACGAGGTTCAAGGCGGAGAGCAGCGCGGTGCGCATCGCTTCCACGGGCGCCGGCTCGCCCGTCATCAGCCGCACCTGCTCGGCGGCCTGGTACAGCAACATGTCGTAGCCCGGAGCCACGGTTCCGCCCCGTTCGCCCCAGGTGCGGGGAAGGGCGGTGGGCCACCCCTGGTAGATGACATCGAGAACGGTCTGGCTCGCGGTCAACTCCTGGGGCAACGCCTCGCACAGCTGGTCGGAGGCACCCCCGGGAATGGTGGAGATGAGGACCTCAGCCCGCTGGATCGCCTCGACGGCGTCGGCCGAACCGAGCGTGAGGTAGCGGGGCGTGACGCCCATGGACGTCGCGGCGCGGATGACCGTACCCGCCCGCCCGAGCGAACGGACGAGGATCGCAGGCGCGGTGATCCCGAGTTGGCCGAGTGCGGCCACCGCGGAAGCCGCCGTCGCCCCACCGCCGATGATCACCCCGGTGCGCGGCGCCGCCGCGACGTCGGCCCGCGCCTGCGTGACGGCCTCGACGATGCCGTACACATCGGTGTTCGCGCCGACCTTGAGGCCGCCGGGGGAAAACAGCAGCGTGTTGACGGCGCCGACGACCTCAGCGAGCGGTTCCACGACGTCGACGACCTGCAGCGCCACCTGCTTCAGCGGCATCGTCAGCGACAGCCCGGCCCACTCCCGTCCGCAGGCGGAGACGAAACTCTCGAAGCCCTCCTCCGTCACCTCGTAGCGGTCGTACTCCCACGAGTCCAGGCCGAGCTCGGCGTAGGCGGCCCGGTGCAGGGCCGGCGAGAGCGAATGCTCGATCGGGCTGCCGAGGACGGCGGCCCGCCGGTTACCCCTCGTCATTGGACTCCGACCGCAGCTCCTCCAGGTACTCCCGGTACCGCTCTTGGTTCTTGTTGTGCTCATCGATGTCGTCGGTGAACAGGGTCTCTTCGGTCTCCAGGTCCACGGTGACGAAGTAGCACCAGTTCCCCTTCGCCGGGTCGAGCGCAGCCTCGATGGCGTTCGTCGACGGCGATCCGATCGGCGTGGGCGGCAATCCCGGGTTCTTGCGTGTGTTGAACGGGCTCTCGTCCCGTTCCTTCTCCGGGATCTCCGAGTACTGTTTGCCGAACGCGTACACGAGGGTGGTGTCCATCCCGAGGGTCTTATCCCCTGAGCACCCCTCGAGGCGGTTCTCGATCACGCGCGCCACCTGCGGGCGGTACTGTTCGGGAACCTCCTTCTCCACGATGGAGGCCTTGATGAGCAGCTCTTGTTGCTCCTTCTCATCGACCTCGAGATCCTTGAGCGTGTTCTTCGTGCGCTCCACCATCTGGGTGAGCACGTCCTTCGGGCCCTGCCCGGGCGCGACGGTATAGGTCGACGGTGCGAGCCACCCCTCGAGGTTCCCCTCCGCATCCTCGGGCAGCGATTCGCCGACGCTCTCGCCTGCCTCCTCGACCTCCTCGATGGAGATGTCGAGGTTGCTCGCGATGCGTTCGTACACCTGGCTCACCGTCCACCCCTCCGGGATCGTGATGCGCAGGTCCACGCGATAGGAGGAGTCGAGCAGCGCAGCCACGGCGTCGACCGCTTTCATCTGCTCGGGTAAGGCATAGGTGCCCGCCTGGATCGAGGTGGCGCTCGGGTTCGCCTTCCACGCATCGGTGAACGCCTCGACGGTCTTGACCACCCCCGCCTCCTCGAGCGTGGAGCCGATGGAGGAGCCGGAGTCGCCCTCGGAGATGACGACTTCGGTCGACCCGGACCCGGGCCCGGGAAAATCGTTCGGCTCGGAGTTGCCCATCCCGGACAGGAGCGGTTTGATGAAGATCCACGCCCCGCCGATGAGCAGTCCCAGGGCGGCGATCATCACGAGGAAGGAGATGATGTTCTTGCGCCGCTCGGCCTTCCGCCGCCGTTGGCGCCGACGTTCGCTGCGGCTGGGTGGAGGGCTGCCTTGCGCGTTCTCGGAGAACAGGTCGGTCACGACTCCTTCCTTCCCGACGAGATCATTTCGCCTGCGGGGGCATGGGAATGCCGCTCCAGGTCTAACGCGTGCTGAAGGATCATCACCGCTGCTACTTGGTCGACGACTTGCCGATGCTTCCGGCCGGGGCGGCCCGCGGCGTGCATCGCACTGTGAGCGCTGACGGTAGTCAAGCGTTCATCAATAACTCGCACAGGAACGTCCACGGCATTTGCTAAAGAGACAGCATATGCCCTGGCCGTCTGAGCCGCACGCCCCTCCGCACCGGAAAGGGACCGGGGTAACCCAACGAAGACTTCCATCGCGCCCTCAGTTTCAATGATTCGCGCCAGCTCGTCAATCGAGGTGGGTAATTCCCCGGTGATCGTCGCCACCGGAGTGGCAAGAACCCCATCGCGGTCGCTGCGAGCGACCCCGACGCGGACCTCTCCGACGTCGACCCCGATCCGCACGCCGCGGCGGAACTCCCCGGGCTCACTCATGCAGGTTCCCAAGCTCGGAGACCACGGCCCGCTCGGCGTCGGAGATCGCCGCGACGTTGGCGCCGCCGCCTTGGGCGACGTCGTCCTTACCGCCCCCGCCCCCGCCGAGGGTCTTCGCCGCAACGCGCACGAGCTGCCCCGCCGCCACCCCGGCCGCGCGGGCCGCGGAGTTCGTGGCGACGACGACGAGCGGCCGGCCGCCCGCCACACCGAACAGCGCGACGACCGCCGGCTCCTCGCCCAGCCGTTCGCGCACGTCGAGGGTGAGGGTGCGCAGGTCATCGGCGCTCGCGAGGTCGCCCGCCGTGGCGACGACGGCGCGCACCCCTCCGATCCGCTGCGCCCCGGCCGCGAGTTCAGGTGCGCGGCCCAGCAGTTGCGCCTGCTGCAGGCTCGCGAGTTCCTTCTCCGCCTCCTTCAGGCGGGTAAGCAGGCTGGAGACCCGGTCGGGAAGGTCGTCACTGCGGGTGTTCAGCAGCTGCGAGAGCTGGCCGACCATCGCGTGCTCCCGGGCGTGGAAATCGTAGGCGCCCTGGCCCACCAGCGCGTCGATCCGGCGGATCCCCGAGCCGATCGAGGCCTCGCCCAGCAGGGTGACCCGGCCGATTTCTCCGGAACGCGAAACGTGGGTTCCCCCACACAGTTCCTTCGACCATTCCCCGCCGACGGACACCACCCGCACGCGGTCACCGTATTTCTCCCCGAACAGGGCCATCGCGCCCGCCTCGCGGGCCGCATCCAGGCTCATCACTTCGTCGGTGACGTCCAGATCCTCCATGAGGCGCAGGTTGACCCGCTCCTCCACTTCCTGCAGCGCGCCAGCGGGTAGTCCGCTCCCCGATCGGAAGTCGAAGCGCATCCGCGAGGGCGCGTTCTCCGAACCCGCCTGGGTGGCTGTGTCTCCGAGCGCTTCTCGGACGGCCTTGTGCACCATGTGCGTGGCGGTGTGGGCGCGGCTGATCGCTTCGCGCCGGCCGGCCGCGATCGAGGCGTGCGCGCGCTCGTCGACAGCCATCGACCCCTCGACGAGTCGACCGCGGTGGACGGGCAGCCCCCGAATGGGGCTCTGCACGTCGTCCACTTCCACGATCCCGCCCCCGCTGAGGCGGATGGTCCCGTGGTCGGCGAGCTGCCCGCCGGCCTCGGCGTAGAACGGGGTCTCGTACAGGATGACCTCGACGTCGGCGGGCGCGGTGGCCGCCGGGCTCGCCTCGCCGTCAACAACGATTCCCGCGACCCGCGTTTCGGCGACCTGCTGGTCATACCCGACGAATCGTGGCGCGCTGAGGTCACCGGCGAGTTGCTGGTAGACCCGGGTGTCGGCGTGGCCCGAGCGCTTGGCCAGCGCGTCCGCACGGGCGCGTTCGCGCTGCTCGCTCATGAGTTGGCGGAACGTGTCCTCATCCACGTTCAGGCCTTGCTCGGCGGCCATCTCCAAGGTGAGGTCGATGGGGAACCCGTGCGTGTCGTGCAACGCGAAGGCGTCCAGA
>JAJYRV010000202.1 GCA_021793935.1 Actinomycetes bacterium
GGCCAGGAGCGCATACACGATCCACCTCGGCCGGGAATTCGGCCCGGCGGCCCCGAGCTTGGGCCGTTTCGGTGCCGCGCGTCGCGCGGGCGTCGAGGTGCTCATGCCCCCTCCTTCCTTCGTCGTGACTTCCTCATTCCGTTTCGCTGCCGCCTTGGGCGCGCGTCCGCGGTCGCGATCCTGCGCGAGAGTTGGAAGTTGATCAGACCGATCGCGACGATGAGGAGAAACAGCATCCAGGCGACCGCCGCCGCCCGACCGAACTGCTGCCGGTTGAACGCGAGATCCCACAGGTAGAGCACCGTGGTTTGGTACTCCCTGCCGGGCCCGCCTGGGATGGAACTAGCGGCGTCGAAGAGTTTGGGTTCAGTGAAGATCTGCAGTCCGCCGATCGTGGCGGTGATGATCACGAAAATCATCGTCGGTCGGATGCTGGGGAGGGTGATGGAGAAGAATCGGCGGAACGCCCCCGCCCCGTCGATCGCGGCGGACTCGTAAAGTTCCCGGGGCACGGCTTGCATGGCCGCGAGGAGGATGAGCGCGTTGTATCCCGTCCAGCGCCAGTTCACCATCGTCGCGATCGCGAGGTGGCTCGGCAGAACGCTGCTCTTCCACATCACCGGATCCATCCCGATCTGGGTGAGGATGTTGTTGATCAAGCCGTAGCGCTCTCCGAACATGTTGGAGAAGATCAGCGTCACGGCGACGGGCGTGACGACGTACGGGACGATGACGGATAGGCGCCAGAACGTTTTTGCGCGAAGGTTCTGATCGAGAATCGCGGCGATCGCGGTAGCCGCGATGAGCTGTGGGATTGCTGAGAGGAGGAAAATCGAGAAGGTGTTGACGATCGAGTTCCAGAACAGCGGGTCAGTCAACTCCCGCGTGAAGTTCGCGAGTCCGACCCACTCGCCCGGGCCGGTGAGTAAGTTCCAATCGTTGAGGGCGACGACGAAGGTGTAGCCGAGGGGGAAGAGTCCCACGATGGCGAAGAGGATGAAAAACGGCGCGATGTAGACGTACGGGGAGTAGCGAGACTCGGCGCGCCCCATCCGCTGCCGAAACGGCAGCGGCGCGCGGCCGGGCTTACCTCCCCGATCCGGGCCCTCGGCGATGACGCGAGCGGGATCGGTCGTCGTAGACATGGTTGATCCTTGCGTTGAATGGGGGCGCGGGCCAGAGCCGGTGACTCCGGCCCGCGCCGTGGTCGGTCGAACCGTGCGAGGGTCAGTCGACGACGGTGCCGAGCAGTTGCACGGCGTCGTTCCAAGAGGTTTCGGCGTCGGCATTGCCGGCATCGAGCTCCTGAACAGCCGCGCCGAAGACCTGCTCCTGGATCACGGAGTCATCCGGTCCCTTGAATTGGGCGTGGATTCCCTCGGAACGCTTGGCGAGGATCTCACCCACCGGGGCGTCGTTGAATATCGCCGTGAGATCGCTCGAGCCGGTCACCCCTGGATCGCCCTGCGCCTCGATGACGCTCGGGAACGTACCTGCGGCCTGGAACGCGGCCACTTGCTGATCCGCGGCGGTGAGCCATTCGGCGAGC
The DNA here is from genome assembly GCA_021793935.1 of Actinomycetes bacterium. The sequence continues at coordinate 1,550 of JAJYRV010000202.1, forward strand.
TTCGCTGCTTCCTCGGGGTGTTCCGAGGTGGCGGGCACGGTTAAGAACGTGCCACCCCAGTTCGCAGGTCCGCCGGGGAAGACGTCGGCGAAGTCCCAACCGGTACTCGCGTCCCCGCCCCCAGCCTCGATCTGGCCCTTGATGACCCCGAGCATCCAGCCTGGGCACACCGCTACGGCGAAGGAACCGTCAACGAACGCCTTTCCGCCGCCCCAGTCCCACTGGGTCTGGTTATCCGACAGGCCATCGGCAGCCGCCTGGGCGAGGAGGTCCCAGCGTTGGCGGAGCTCGTCGTTTCCTTCGATGTTGAGCTCACCGTCCTCGGTGTAGTAGCCCTCCTGGAGCTGGTTGACCATCGAGTTCCACACGAAGCCCGATTGGTCATACCAGGATTTCCCGGAGGCGTCGTGATACTGGCGTCCGACCTCGAAGAATTTCTCCCAGGTTGCTTCCTCCCCGCCGAGAAGTTCGGCAAAACCTTCCCGGTCGGAGGGCATGTCCGCCTCCTCGAGTAGCTCGCCGTTGAAGCACAGGCCCTGAGGCCCGATGTCGGTGCCGTAGCCGATGATCCGGCCTTCTGGGTCGGTTGCCTGATCCACCTTCCAGGGCACCCATCGGTCCGCGATCTCGTCTGCGCCGTACTCACGCAGGTCCGTGAAGGAGTCGGCGACCGTCATCACGCTCGACAGCCACCCTTCTTCGACGGCTTGGACGTCGGGCAAGCCCGAGCCTGCCGCCTGTTTGGTCTGCCAATCGGTGAGGGCGTTACCACCAGTATCGATATTGGTCGCCTCGATCGTGACGTGCGGGTTGGCGGATTCGTACTCGGCATAGAGGTCATCCAGCCCCATGCTGCCGAACGTCGTGACCGTCAATGTGACGGGATCGGGATCCGAACCGTCTCCTTCCGCGGGCTCCACGGCATCTGCGGAATCCGGGGAGGAGTCACCGGATGTTGAACATGCGGTGAAAAGCAAAGACAGGGCGGCGAAGCCAGCAACAGCTGTGCCTACCCGAACGCGAGGTGTGTTCATTTCACTTCCTTGTGCCGGTGCGCCCGCTTAGAGAGCGCTCTCTTGTGGTGATTGCAAGAGTAACCCGCCACCTTCCGCGCGTCAAGAGAGCGCTCTCTGAAGTTTTTTGCTCGCCTCTTCCTCGATGGGAGGCATCGGCGAGGGTTTCGGGAGAGCAGTGGCGTCGGGGCGGTGCCAGGTGAGCGCGGGCTCGCGGGCAGCCCGCCCCCGTCTCCTAGACTGCACGCGTGGAGATTGCACTGCGAGTCGTCGGCGATGTTGCGTGGCACGGTGCCCCGATACGGGGCAAGCGCGTGCACGCCCTGCTGCGCTCCCTCGTTGACGCAGGACCCCGCGGCGCGAGCGAAGCCGCCCTCATCGCCGCGATCTGGGGCGAGGAACGCCCCGCGCACCCACGAAAGGCGTTGCAGGTGATTATCGCTCGGGCGCGGCGGGCGACGCGGGCGGAGCTCATCACCCGCACGGCGAGCGGGTACGCCCTCACCATTGACCGGGAGCTCGTGGACGCCTACGCCGCGAGCGACCTCCTCGAACGCGCCCAGGCCGCGTATGCCGCTGGCGAGGACCGGGAGGCCATCACCCTCACCGAGGCGACTCTGAGGATTCAATCCGCCCCTCGTGCCCAGCGCCTCAAGGCGCTCGCACAGTCACGATCGGGACATTCGGAGTCGGCGTTGCCCGCGCTGCGCCGGGTGATCGCCTCCTCGCCCGGCGACGATGAGGCTGCGGCGGCGCTTTTGCGAAGTACCGCCGCCTCGCGCGGTCCCGCTGCGGCGCTGGAGTCGTTCGCGGTGCTACGTCAACGACTGCGCGATTCTCTCGGCGCCGACCCGGGCCCGGCGCTCGCCCGCGCTCACGCAGAGATCCTCGCAGCCGGCGACCCTGTTCGGGCGGGCCTGCGCCACTCCATCACCCCGCTGGTCGGCCGCCGAGGCGATTGCGAGGCGGTGACGAGCCTGCTTCGGGCGAAACGTCTCGTGACCCTCACGGGGCCGGGTGGGGTGGGCAAGACCCGCCTCGCCCACGAGCTCGGGGTTCGCTCGAGCATCCCGGTCGTGCGGGTCGTGGAACTCGGCGCGACCAACCCCGGCGGAGCCCTCGAGGCAGTTGCCGCCAACTTGGGCCTGCGCCCTGACCCATTCACCCCGGTTGAGCCCCAGATCGCCCAATACTTGCACGGCCCGCAGACCCTGCTCATCGTCGACAACTGCGAGCACGTGCGCACCGAATGCGCTGATCTGATCGGGTACCTCCTGTTCCAGTGCCCCGCACTCACGGTGTTAACCACGTCGCGAGCGCCCCTGGCGATCGCCGGCGAGACCGTCTACGAACTCCCATCGCTCTCGGTCGCCGCCGGGCGGGAGTTATTCATGCAGCGCGCTGTCGCGCTCCGCGACAGTGCGGACCTCGATCCGCTGCTCGTCGACGAACTCGTGGCACGAGTCGACGGGCTCCCTCTCGCGGTGGAACTCGCGGCCGCGAGGATCCGCACGATGAGCCTGCCGGAGGTCCTTGCTGGGCTTGCCGAGCACGTGGCGCGCCCGCCCGACTCCGCGGCGCTCATGCCGCCCCGCCATCAGGGGTTGACGAACGTGATCGAGTGGTCTTGGCGCCTCCTCTCCCCTCGCGCCCGCCGCACGCTGCGGTTCGCGGCGGTATTCAGCGGTGACTTCTCCCGCGAGGCGGGCGAAGAAGTCGCCGGCCGCGGACTCGATGAGCTCGTTGAGCACTCGCTCCTGCAGGTCGTCGAGACCCGCGGCGGTGAGGGAACCCTCCTCCGCTTTACGGCGTTGCACACCATCGGGCAGTTCGCGGCAGAAAAACTCGACCGGGCCGGGGAGCGTGAGCAGGCACTGGGCCGCTTGCGAGCCTGGGCGGGCCGCAACAGCGAGCTCGCAGCGGCGGGGCTGTTCGGTCCCGACCAGATGCTTTCCCTCACATGGGTCGGGCGCGAGGAGCGCCACCTCCTCACCGCGCTGCGATCGGCGTTTGCTGCCGAGGACGGCGAAAACGCCTTCGTCATCCTCGCCGCCCTTGCCGGCGCGTGGACGATCCGCACCGAACAGGTGCGCCTGCTTGCGCTACTCGAGGAAGTAGAAGACGCCCTCTCCCACTCCCCCAGCATCCTGGCAGCGGACCGCGTGCACGCCTGGATCGGGTTGTCGGCATTACTTCTCTTCGACCTGCTGATCCCGTGGTCCACCCCGCGCCCAGCGGC
>JAJYRV010000203.1 GCA_021793935.1 Actinomycetes bacterium
CTGCGACCCCTGTCCTGGGCAAAGCAGTGCAATCACAACATCTACCTTTCCGCCGTTGGGGGCGAATCTGCGCAAACGGATCGGACGAACCTTGCGCGGCTGGTTTGTAGGGTCTCTACAATTCTGCTCTGGATCGTGACGTGCGTCGCAGGGGTTACTGGGAACTGTTCGTTTCAGCAAGCCGCCCGGCGGCGATCGCGATCTGTAACACGAACCCTTCGCGGGCGTCGGTGGGGTCCCAGCCCGTGACGGTGGTGACCCGGCGGAGGCGGTAGCGCACGGTGTTCGGGTGCACGTACAGCAACCGCGCCGTCGCCTCCAGTGAGCGGCCTTCATTGAGGTAGGCCGAGAGGGTCTCTAGGAGGGAGGAGCCGGCTTTCACGAGCGGTTTGTACACGCCGGTCAGGAGCGTGCGGTGGGCGTCCGTGTCCCCGATGAGGATCCGTTCGGGCAGGAGTTCATCGGCGAGCACCGGGCGCGGTGCGCTTGGCCAGGCCGCCACGGCGCGCAGCCCGGCGATCGCGGCGCGGGCGGAGCGGGAAGCGTCGGCGAGATCGCGCACCTGCGGGCCGATGATCACTGGGCCCTCCCCAAACCGGGGCAGCAGGGTCTCCGCCTGGGCGCGCAGGTTCCCCTCCCCGCCGAGGACGACGACGAGCCGGTCCCCCTGGATACCCACGAGGGCGTCGGAGGCGGCGCGGCGGGCGGCGCGGCGCAGTTCGGCGGCGCGCATATCGCTCATCTCGCCGTCGACGGTGCCGACCATGACGAAGGTGTTCCCCCGGCCGGCCCACCCGAGTGCGGCGACCCGGGAGCGTAAGGAATCATCGGCGTCGCCCCGTAGGAGGGAGTCGACGACGAGCGCCTCCAGCCGGGCGTCCCACGCGCCGCGGGATTCGGCGGCACGGGCGTACACCTCCGCCGCGGAGAACGCAACCTCGCGCGAGTACAGCAGCACCGCTTCTCGCAGCGATTGTTCGAGTTCCGGCGGGGCGACCGAGGCGGTATGGGATTCCACGACCTCGACGATGATCCGCACGAGGTGCAGCGTGTGCTGCAGGGAGATCGAGCGGGTGAGCTCCGGGGGAGCGGCGCGGAAGATCTCCGCGGCGTTGTACGCCGTCTGCCCCTCGCTCTCGTACCACGCGATGAAGTTCTTGATCCCCGATTGCACGACGAGCCCGATCCAGGAGCGGTCCTCGGCGGGAAGCGCCCGGTACCACGGGAGGCTGTCGTCGAGCCGCTTCAATGCGGCGCTGGTGAGGAGGTCGGTTCCGCCTCGAAGGCGGCGCACCAGCTCCTGGGAGGCAGGTGGTAGAGAGTCGGCCACGAGGCGTTGGGTCATGCTTGCCAGGATACGGCACAACCTGCGCCAGGTTGTGGGATGTCAACAACAACGGGGGTGGCGAAATTGCTCGCCACCCCCGTTGTTACGCGTCCGCGTGCGGGTTGGAATCCGCGGTTAGGCGTCCCCGCCCGCAGTGCCGGTGGTGCCGGCGTGCACGTCGTGCAACTGGTACTTGTTGATCGCCTCGGCGACCTTGCTCGCATCGATCTTGCCCGCGTCGGCCAGGGCCTGCAGGGTCCGGGTGACGATCGAGTGGGTGTCGATGAGGAAGTGCCGTCGCACGGAGGGGCGGGTGTCGGAGAAGCCGAATCCGTCCGCGCCGAGGGTGTAGTACTCCCCGGGGATCCACTTGCGGATGAGGTCTGGGACCATGTGGTTGTAGTCCGTGGAGGCGATGAACGGACCCTCGGCGCCCTCGAGCTTGGAAACGATGTACGGGGTTTGCGCTTCTTCGTCGGGGTTGACGAACGCGTTCTCCTCGATCGCGAGGGCTTCGCGGCGCAGCTCGTTCCATGAGGTGACCGACCAGACGTCGGCGGAGACGCCCCACTCGCTCGCGAGGATCTCCTGCGCTTCGAGCGCCCACGGCACCGAAACACCCGAGGCCATGAGCTGGGCCTTGATCCCTTCGCCGGAACCGTCGCGGAGCTTGTAGATGCCCTTGACGATCCCTTCGACGTCGACGTTCTCCGGTTCGGCCGGTTGCACCATCGGCTCGTTGTACACGGTGAGGTAGTACACGCAGTTCGGGTCCAGATCCCGGGGGTTGGAGCCGAACATCCGCTCAATCCCATCGCGCACGATGTGGCGGATCTCGTAGCCGTAGGCCGGGTCGTAGATGACCATCGCGGGGTTCGTCGCCGCGAGCACGGGCGAGTGCCCGTCGGCGTGCTGGAGGCCTTCACCGGTGAGGGTGGTGCGCCCGGCGGTCGCGCCGATGAGGAACCCGCGGGTGAGCTGGTCACCGGCGGCCCAGAACTGGTCACCGGTGCGCTGGAACCCGAACATCGAGTAGTAGATGTAGAAGGGGATCAGCGGTTCACCGTGGGTGGCGTAGGAGGTACCCACCGCCTGGAACGCCGCGGCCGAACCTGCCTCGTTGATGCCCGTGTGCAGCAGCCCACCGGATTCGGATTCCTTGTAGGAAAGGAGCAAGTCACGGTCGACCGCGAGGTAGTTCTGGCCCTGGGTGTTGAAGATCTTCGTCGAGGGGAAGATCGAGTCGAGCCCGAAGGTGCGCGCTTCGTCCGGGATGATCGGAACGATCCGCTTCCCGAAGTTCTTATCCCGCAGCAGATCCTTGAACAGCTGCACGAGCGCCTGGGTGGTCGCGATGTGCTGGTGACCGGATCCCTTGGCGAGGCGGTCGTAGGACTTCTCGGCAGGGGTCTCCACCTGGGTGTACTTTGATCGGCGCTCGGGGATGAACCCGCCGAGCGCGCGGCGGCGCTCGAGCGCGTATTCGATCTCGGGGGCATCCATGCCGGGGTGGAAGTACGGCGGCAGGTGCTCCTCGGCGTCGATCTGATCGTCCGTGATGGGCAGACGCAGCGAGTCACGCAGGAGTTTCAGGTCCGCGTTCTTCAGTTCCTTCATTTGGTGCGTCGCGTTGCGCGCCGCGAAGGAGGGGCCGAGCCCGTAGCCCTTGATCGTCTTCGCGATGATGACGGTCGGGCGCCCGGTGTGGTTCACCGCGGCCGAGTAGGCGGCATAGAGCTTGCGGTAGTCGTGTCCACCGCGCTTGAGTGCCCAGATGTCGTCGTCGCTCATGTTCGCCACGAGTGCCTTGGTGCGCGGGTCCCGGCCGAAGAAGTGCTCGCGGATGAACGCGCCATCTTCCGCCCGGTAGGTCTGGTAATCCCCGTCGGGAGTGTTGTTCATGAGGTTGACCAGCGCGCGGTCCTTGTCGGCCTGGAGCAGGGCATCCCACTCGCGGCCCCAGATCACCTTGATGACGTTCCAGCCCGCGCCGCGGAAGAACCCTTCGAGCTCCTGGATGATCTGCCCGTTACCGCGGACGGGCCCGTCGAGCCGCTGGAGGTTGGCGTTGATGACGAAGGTGAGGTTGTCCAGCCCCTGCTGGGCGGCGAGTTGGAGCATCCCGCGCGATTCGGGCTCGTCCATTTCGCCGTCGCCGAGGAATGCCCACACGCGCTGCTCGCTCGTGTCCTTGATCCCACGGCCCTGGATGAACCGGTTGACCCACGCTTGGTAGATCGCCGAGGCGGGGCCCAGGCCCATCGAGACCGTGGGGAATTCCCAGAAGTCGGGCATGTTGTGCGGGTGCGGGTAAGAGGGGAGACCCCGCCCGCCAGCGGGTCGGGTGAGTTCCTGGCGGAAACCGTCGAGGTCGGCCTCGGAGAAGCGGCCCTCGAGGAACGCCCGGGCGTACATCCCCGGCGCGGCGTGGCCCTGGAAGTAGATCTGGTCACCCCCGCCGGGGTGATCCTTCCCACGGAAGAAGTGGTTGAGCCCCACCTCGTAGAGGGTCGCCACCGAGGCGTAGGAGGAGATGTGCCCGCCCACCGCGATGCCGGGGCGCTGCGCCCGGGTGACCATGACGGCGGAGTTCCACCGTAGGTAGGCACGGAATCGCCGTTCCACTGCTTCGTCGCCTGGGAAGTACGGTTCGTCGTGCACCCCGATGGTGTTGACGTACGGGGTGGTCATGGATTGGGGAACAGACACGTTCTGCTCGCGGGCACGCTTGAGCATATTCAGCAGGATGTAGCGTGCACGGGGGCCACCGCGTTCAGCGATGAGGCCGTCGAGTGACTCTAACCACTCAGCCGTTTCCTCGGCGTCAATATCGGGGACCTGGCTAAGCAGACCGTCAATAATCGGTCCAGCTTGAGACGTCACTTTACCCTCTTCTCTCCGGCGGATTATCGCCGGGGCTCTGGCATGAAACCGCGGTAAATGGCGTTGGCCATACCCGTGGTTGGTCTCGTATTGACTATTGTGTCGCGATCGGGCGAGCTTTGCGAACCCTACGGGTTGAACATGCCCTGTGATTTCCCTGACACAATGGAACGCGTAGGATGTGTTCGACAACTTTTTTGATCGGAGGAACGTGAACGCATCAGCTGAGGCCGCCGGCGCCTCGCTTGATACTCGGTTTGGTTTCAAGGCCGGGCAGGTGATTCAAGAGTTTGGTTACGACGACGACGTCGACATGGATTTCCGCTCTGCAATTGAAGCCGTATGTGGAGAACACTTGGAGGACGAGGAGTACAACTTCGTCTCCGACGGCGCGCTCGTGTGGTGGCGCGATGACGACGGCGATTCCTCGGATCTCACCGACCTCATCACCGACTCCATGGTCACCTTGGACGACGGGGGTGACGTGTGGGTGCTCATCCCCAAGGCCGGGCGGGAAGGTCACGTGCCCCCGGCGGAGGTCGAGGAGGCTGCCGCGACCG